>JBFXEM010000261.1:0-4156 GCA_050180135.1 Solirubrobacterales bacterium
ACTGATCCTCTTCGACGGGCGCGAGGACGGTGCCGTCGATCGCGCCGAGCAGCTGGCCGCCGACATTCTCGCTCTCTGCGTCGATCTGGGGGGCTCGATCACGGGCGAGCACGGAGTCGGGGTCGAGAAGCGCGACTACATGAAGCTGATGTTCTCCGAATCGGACCTGGCGCTGATGGAGGACCTGCGGGCCGCGGTCGACCCGGGGCGGCTCGCCAACCGTGGCAAGATGCTGATCCCTCCGGCGGCGATCGCGTGAGCGCCGTCGCCGCCGCCGACTCCGCCGCCGTGCGGGAGGCGGTGTCTGCCGGCCAGCCGCTGATCGCGGTCGCGGGGGGCACGCACACCGCGACCGTCCCCGACCCGGAGAGCCCGGCCCGGGCCCTCGACGTAAGCGGTCTCCGCGGCGTCGTCGAGTACGACCCGGCCGAGCTCACCTTCACCGCCCGTCCCGGCACGACGCTGGCCGAGATCGACGCGATGCTGGCCGCCAACGGACAGTTCCTTCCCTTCGACCCGCCGCGGCTGGGCGCGGCTGGGACGATCGGCGGTGCCGTTGCCGCCGGCGTCACCGGCCCCTGCGGCTTCGCCGCCGGGATCCGCGACTTCGTCGTCGGCGTGCGCTTCGTCGACGGGTCCGGACGGCTGGCAAGGGGTGGTGGCAAGGTGGTCAAGAACGCCGCCGGCTTCGACCTGCCGAAGCTGATGGTCGGCAGCCTCGGGCGGCTCGGGGTGATCGTCGAGCTCTCGCTGAAGGTCTTCCCGCGCCCGGCAGCCACCGCGACCGTGCGCTTCCCGACGGTGGGGCTGCCGGCGGGCCTCGACGCTGTCGCCGCGCTCGCTCGCGGCCCCGTCCCGGTCACCGCCCTCGACCTCGCCGCCGACGGCAGCGTCAGTGCCCGGATCGGCGGCAGCGCCGAGTTGATCGAGGCGCGGGCCGCTCGCCTCGCCCGCGCCCTCGAACCGGTCGGCGAGCCGATCGAAGACGAGGCTGCGCACTGGGAGCGGGCGCGCCGCTTCGGCTGGGTCGACGCGGGTGCGCGCCTCGTCGTCGTCCCGACCGCGCCGCGCCAGGTCGTCGCCCTCGACGCCGACCTCGATCGCCACGGCGCCGGCCGCCGCTACGGGCTCGGCGCCAACGTCGCCTGGGTCGCCTGGCCGGCGACCGTCCCGCTGGCCGATCTCTCCGAGCTGCTCGCCGCGCGGGCGATGAGCGGACTCGTCCTCACCGGCGCGCCGCTCTCGGAGCCGCTGATCGGAGCCGCCTCCGGCGGCGCCTTCGGCCGCCGCATCGCGGCCGCCCTCGACCCGGCTGGCGTCTTCGTGGGACGGCCACGATGAAGCACGAGATCGCGATCGAGAGCCTCGGCGTCCGCGGCCCGCTGATGAGCGACCCGATCTCCTCCTGCGTTCACTGCGGCTTCTGCCTGCCAACCTGCCCGACCTACGTGACGATGGGCGAGGAGATGGACTCCCCCCGCGGTCGCATCTTCCTGATGAAGGAAGTGCTGGAGGGGAAGATGGAGGTCGAGCTGGCCCAGCCCTATCTCGACAACTGCCTCGGCTGCCAGGCCTGCGAGACGGCCTGCCCTTCCGGGGTCCGCTACGGGGACCTGATCACCGAGTTCCGCGGTCGCGCCGAGCCGGAGCGCAAGCGCCCGCCGAGCGAGCGCCTGCGCCGCGAGCTCGCCCTCCGCACGCTGCCCCACGGTCGCCGCTTCCGCGCCGCCGCCAAGCTCGGTGGAATCGGCCGCAGGGCCCGCGGCATCGTCCCGGGGGCGCTGCGGCCGATGCTCGACCTGCTGCCCAACCGGCTGCCCGCCGCGCGCCCGCTGCCGGCGAGCTTCGCCGCCGAGGGCGAGCGCCGAGCCCGCGTCGCATTGCTCGCGGGCTGCGTGCAGCAGCAGCTCGACCCGGAGATCGGCTGGGCCGCCGGTCGCGTCCTCGCCCGCAACGGGGTCGAGGTGATAGTCCCCGCAGCCCAGGGCTGCTGCGGCTCGCTGGCGATGCATGCCGGCGACCAGCGGGGAGCCCGCAAGCTCGCTCGCCGCAACCTCACCGCCTTCCCCGCGGCCGTCGACGCGGTGATCACCACCGCCGCCGGATGCGGCTCCGGGATGCGCGAGTACGGCGCCCTCTTCCTCGGCGAGCCCGAGCAGGAGTCGGCCGAGCGCCTCGCCGGTCGCACCCTCGACGTCGCCGAGTTCCTCGCCCAGCTCGGCCTCGCCGAGGTGCCGCCACCGTTGCCCGCGCCGCGCCGGCTCGCCTACCACGACGCCTGCCACCTCGCCCACGCCCAGAAGGTCACCGCCGCGCCGCGCCGCCTGCTCGGCGCGGTCGAGGGCCTCGAGCTGCTGGAGCCGGCCGAGGCCGAGCTGTGCTGCGGCTCGGCTGGCATCTACAACGTGGAACGCCCAGAGGTCGCCGCCGAGTTGGGCGAGCGCAAGGCGCGCAACCTGCTCAACACCGGCGCCGAGATGATCGCCAGCGGCAACATCGGCTGCCTCACCCAGCTGCAGGGCCACCTGGCCAAGCTCGGCCAGCCGATCCCCGTGCTGCACACGGTCCAGGTCCTCGACCGCGCCTATTCACAGACCCCGTAAAGGAGCGAAGCCCCCACATGCCCAACCCCACGATCAGCGACGTCGAGCTCGACGAGCGCTCACGCACCGAGATCCTCAGCGCCGAGGCGCTCGCGTTCCTGGACGAGCTGCATGGCCGCTTCGACGCCCGCCGGCTGGAGCTGCTGGCCGCGCGCCAGAAGCGTCGCGCCGCCCTCGCCGCCGGCGGCAGGCTCGACTTCCTGCCTGAGACGCGCGCGATCCGGGAGGACTCCTCGTGGCGGACTGCTCCGCCGCGCGAGGACTACGCCGACCGCCGCGTCGAGATCACCGGCCCGACCGACCGCAAGCTGGTCATCAACGCGCTCAACTCGGGGGCCAAGGGATTCATGGCCGACTTCGAGGATGCCAACTCCCCCACCTGGGTCAACCAGGTCTCCGGCCACGTCAATCTGATCGACGCGATCGAAGGGACGATCACCTACGACAGCTCCGACGGTCGCCACTACGCGCTGGCCGAGGAGACCGCGACGCTGCTGGTCCGCCCGCGCGGCTGGCACCTACCCGAGCGCCACCTCGACTTCGACGGTGCCCCTGGCGCCGGCTCCCTGGTCGACTTCGGCCTCTTCGCCTTCCACGGCGCGCCGCGGCTGGCCGCGAAGGGCCTCGGCGCCTACCTCTACCTGCCGAAGATGGAGCACCACCTGGAGGCGCGGCTATGGAACGAGGTCCTCGCCTTCGCCGAGGACTCGCTCGGCCTCCAGCGCGGCGCCTTCCGCGCCACGGTCCTGATCGAGACCCTGCCCGCGGCCTTCCAGATGGAGGAGATGCTCTGGGAGCTGCGCGACCACTCCTACGGGATGAACGCGGGGCGCTGGGACTACATCTTCTCGGCGATCAAGACCCTGCGTGAGCGTCCCGACGCCGTCCTCCCCGACCGCGCCGACGTGAAGATGACCGTGCCCTTCATGCGCGCCTACACCGAGCTGCTGGTCCGTACCTGCCACGGCCGCGGCATCTTCGCGATGGGCGGGATGGCGGCCCTGATCCCGAGCCGGACCGACCCGGAGGCCAACGCTCGCGCGGTCGCCGCCGTGCGTGCCGACAAGGAGCGCGAGGCCGCCGACGGCTTCGACGGCACCTGGGTCGCGCACCCTGACGTCGTCGGCGTCGCAACCGAGGCCTTCGACGCCGTGCTCGGCGAGCGACCCAACCAGATCGACCGCCTGCGTGCGGACGTCGTCCCCGATGCCGGGGCGCTCGTCGACCTCGCCGCCACGCCGGGCGCGGTGACCGAGGCGGGCCTGCGGAGCAACGTCAACGTCGGCTTCCAGTACATCTCCTTCTGGCTCGGCGGCCGCGGGGCCGTCGGACTCGACAACCTGATGGAGGACGCGGCCACGGCGGAGATCTCGCGCAGCCAGATCTGGCAGTGGGTTCACAACGGGACCAGGCTCGAGGACGGGACCACGATCGACCGCGAGCTCGTCGGCCGCATCCTCGACGAGGAAATGGCGCGGATCCGGGCGGAGGTCGGCGCTGAGACCTGGCAGGCTGGCCGGCCGGAGGAGACCCGGCGCGTCTTCGAGGCGGTC
>JBFXEM010000262.1:0-4129 GCA_050180135.1 Solirubrobacterales bacterium
TACCGGCTCGGCGCCCTCGTTGGGGGGGACGTGCTCGCGGATCGCCCGGCCGATCGCTTCGGCGGTCAGCAGCGCCTCCTCGCGACTGCAGCGGGGCAGCACGACCGCGAACTCGTCGCCCCCGAGCCGGCCCAACGAGTCGCTCTCACGGGTGCGGCGCCGGAGGACGTCGGCGATTTCGACGATCAGGCGATCGCCGGCCGGGTGGCCGAAGGTGTCGTTGACCGACTTGAAGTGGTCGAGGTCGAGCATCAGCATCGCTCCGGTGGTGCGCTCGCGGCGGGCACGGGCCATGGCCGTGCGCAGGTCTTCGTCGAAGCGCCGCCGGTTCTTCAGCCCGGTCAGCGGGTCCTCGCTGGCCTCGCGCTCGAGTTCCTGCATTTTTTCGTTGCGGCTCCAGATCAGGATCAGCGAGCCGAGCAGGGTGGCGAGGGCGATCCCGATCGCGGCCAGCAGCAGCGGCAGGCTGATGTCGGGGCTGTCGGGGTCACGAACGATCAGCAGCAGGTTGCGATCGGCGATCCGGATTGGCGTCGTCGCCGCTTCGTCGAGATCTTCGCCGGCGATCGTCTCGCCACCCGCCTGCAGCTGGGTTTCGGCCTCGTCGGGGAGGGCGCCGACCGCGGTCGCGACGAGGTCGGCGACGCGGAAGCTGCCGGTGACGAAGCCGACCAGGGCGGCTCGCCGCTGCGCCCGCGTGTCGATCGGAGCGCCGTCGCGATAGACGGCGCGGTAGACGTTGATCCCCGGTCCGCCGAGAACGAGGTCGACGACCGGGGTCGCCACCGGCTTGCCGGTGTCCATGGCCCGCTGCAGATAGGGCGCGCGCTCTGGGTCGGAGCCGAGATCGAAGCCGAAAGCCCGCTTCAGGGCCGCCCGAATCTTGCCGTTGGCGACGGCATAAGTGAGCGGGTAGTAGACGCTGCGCGCGGCCGCCGGCTGCAGTTTGCTGCCGGGAAGGCGCCCCCGTTCCTGGATCGAGAAGCCGTGGTGCTCTTCGTAGCCGGCGCGCATCGGCCCCGGCACCCGCTCGACGTAGGCGGTCGAGCTCAGCACGCCCTCTTCGAGTAGCGAGCGCCCCAGCACCTCGAACTCGTGCTCGTTGAGCCCGTCCTGAGCCTGCACGAAGGCGGCTGAGGTCGAGAGCTGCCCGATCGAGAACGCGGCGACCGCCTCGGTCTGCTTGGCAGCGCGTGAGGCCTCTTCGCGCTCGAGCTGGTCGAGGTCGTGGACGTCGTCGGCATGGACGAAGAGGCCGGCGGCGATGGCGCCGAAGGCGATTACCAACACGGCCGAGAGGCCGATCCAGAATCGTGCGCGCATGTGGCGTTTGTCGGCGTCTGACACGGAGGGATTGAACCTGGGACAGGGTATGCGCCGTGGCGCCCACGAGAGTCGCTGGCGGGTTCGGGACATGGCACACTCTGCTGACCGTGGACAGCGCACCAGAGTCAGGCCCGCCACCGGATTCTCTACTGACCTTGATCGCGAACCTCGCTGCCTCCCATCGCGAGCACGAGAAGTTCTACTCGCAGGCGCCGCTGCGGCAGGCCATCGAGCTCGAGTCGCACTCGCGGGTGCTGAAGGCGCTGGCGGCGCACTGGGCCACCGCCGAGCCCAGCGAAAGCCCGCTGCCGAGCCCGTTCGCGGGGGCGGAAGACCTGAACGCGCCGGGCCTGACGGCGGAGACTGGCGTGCTGTTCATGGAGGGAGAGGGAGAGCCAGCCGAGGTTGCCCGCCTAAAGCGCGATCTCGCACTGGCAGCCGCCGATCTCGAACGGTCCGGGGAGTGGCTGCGGGCGGCAATGGAGCAATCCTGGGGTGTCGCGGGCGCGCTCGCGCAGTATCCGCACCTGGCCGGCGTCCTCGGCGAGCGCCACCGAATTATCGCCAACGACTGGCAATCCGCCGGCCTCCAGGAGCTAACCGCGCGGCTGCTTTTGCGAGCCCTCGACCTACTTGGTCAGGTCGAGTTCACGCCGGCGGCGCTGCGCTCGGACCTCGGCGGCGAGCGCCGTGTCGGCGACTACTTGTTCTCGGCCTCGGAGCTGATCGACCGTGCTGCCGATCTGCTCGCCGAGTCGGCAACGCTGGTGCATGAGAACGAGCGCCGATGGCGCGCCTTCTCGACCCGGGTGGGGGAACTGAAAGCCGGCTAGTCGGGTACCGCCGCCAGGCTCTCCCAGAGGTAGAGCGAGGCGAGGCTGCGGTGGGGGCTCCAGCGTTCGCTCAGCGCCACGGCCTCCTCGGGCGCGGGCATCTCGTCGAGCTCGTACTCGATCTGGATTGCCTTGCGGATTCCGAGGTCGCCGCCGGAGAGGACGTCGGGGCGTTCGAGGTGGAAGAGCAGGAACATCTCCGCCGTCCACTGGCCGAGGCCGCGCACGGCGACGATCTCCGCGATCACCTGCTCGTCGCTGAGCTCCTCGAGGCGGTCGAGCTCGAGCTCGCCGCCGAGCACGTGGCGGGCGAGGTCCTGGATGTACTCGACCTTGCGGCCGGAGAGGCCGGCGCCGCGCAGGGCGGCCTCTTCGGCGTCGAGCAGCTGCTGCGGGGAGGGAGTCGTGCCACCGAAGAGGTCGAGCACGCGCAGGTAGATGGTGCGGGCGGCTTTGGTCGATAGCTGCTGGCCGACGATCGCCCGCAGTAGCGCTCCGTAGGCGTCCGGTGGGGCTTCCTCGTTGCGCCGCCGCAGCCGGGTCTGCAGGTCGATCTCGCCGATTCGCTCGATCAGCGCCGCCATCTTCGGGTCCGAGGCGGCGAGGGCAGCGCGCGCCTCCGCGCTCACCGCCCGGTCCAGTCCGGGCGTCGCTTCTCGGCGAAGGCGCGGATGCCCTCGCGGAAGTCCTTGGAGGCAAAGCAGGACTCGCGCAGCGCGACCAGCCCGGCCTCCTGCTGGGGGCTCAGTTCAGGCGTCGCGTTGAGCAGGTTGATCGCGCTCTTGTTGCCGCGCATCGAGAGCGGCGCGTTGGCGGCGATCGCGGCGGCCAGCTGCACGGCCTCGTGCCCGAGCCGGTCGTCGCTGACGACCTCGTTGACGAGGCCGATGTGATCGGCCCGGGGGGCATCGATGTTGCGGCCGGTGAGGAAGAGCTCCTTGGTCCGCGCCAGCCCGATCGTGTCGAGGAACTTGCGCAGGCCGGTGTGGCCGTAGATCAGCCCCAGCTTCGCCGGCGGCATCCCCAGCATCGCCCCGGAGGCGCAGATCCGCAGGTCGCAGGTGATCGCCAGCTCGAGGCCGCCGCCGAGGCAGTGGCCGTTGATCGCGGCCAGGGTCGGCCAGGGGTGGTGGGAGATCGCCTCCATCGCCGCGTGGAAGGGGTGCGCTACGAGCGCCTCGGCATCGCGCTCGAAGGTCGCCTTGGAGATGCCGGCGATGTCGTAGCCGGCGGAGAAGACCGGTGGCGCGCCGGTGATCATCACGCAGCGGGTCTCGATCCCGCGGTCGAGCTGCGGCAGCACCTCGGCCAGGGCGTCGAGGATCTCGTGATCGAGCGCGTTGCGCCGATCGGGGTTGGAGATGCGCAGCCGGGCGACCGCCTCGGCGGGCCGGTCGAGCAGGAGCTTGCCGCCAGCAAGCCGCTCTTCCACGGCGGCTACTCCAGCACTACGAGGACATCGCCTTCGCTCACCGACTGGCCCTCCTCGCAGCGAATCTCCGTCACCGTGCCGTCGTCTTCTGCCACCACCGGGATCTCCATCTTCATCGACTCGAGGATGACCACGGTGTCGCCGTCAGCGACCTGGTCCCCAACCGCCACCTCGATTTTCCAGACGTTCCCGGTGATGTGAGCCTCGATGTTTGGCATGGCCGGGACAATATCCGGTGCTCCGGTGCTCCTTTGCCGTGCCCGGGACGGCCAAGGAGCACCGGAGGGCGGAGGGGAGCGAGAATGGCCGCAATGGAGCCCTCTTCAGCAAGCGGCCTCGCGGTGCTCGTCGCCGCCCGCAACGAGGCCGATCGCATCGCCGCCACCGTCGCGGCGCTGCGCGAAGCGTTCGGCAGGGCGGCGATCTGGGTCGCCGACGACGCCTCGACCGACGGCACCGCGGAGCTGGCGATGGCGGCCGGGGCGCAGGTGGTCAGCCGCGGCAAGCCGCACGGCAAGGGCGCCAACGTAAGCGCGGC
>JBFXEM010000263.1:0-4123 GCA_050180135.1 Solirubrobacterales bacterium
GTCGCTGGCCTGGCTCTGCTGGGCCGGCACGCGGAGCGGCCGGCGTGGACCCGTCCCTCGAAGGAGGCAAGCGGCTGGGCGCTCGGGGTTGCCGTGGCGGCGCTGCTGGTCGTGGCGCTCGCGGTCGACGCTCCCGGGCGGATCTCCGACGGCTGGGACGAATTTAAGAACGGGGGCAACGCCGGCGACGGGGCGGGTCGCCTCAGCAGCTTCGCCGGCGAGAGTCGCTACGAGCTCTGGAGCTCGGCCGCCGACGAGTTCGACTCGGCGCCGATCCTGGGCGGTGGCGCCGGCAGCTTCCAGTATTGGTGGGCGCGCGAAGGCGGTCGGGAAACCGTCCGCGATGCCCACTCGCTGTACCTGCAGACGCTGGGCGAGCTCGGAATCGTCGGCCTGCTCCTCCTCTTGGGCTTCTTCGGGACCGTCTTCTTCGCGGGGCTGCGCAACGCGTTCCTCACCGACGCCGCCGAGCGCAGCCGCCTGGCTGCCGCGCTCGCTGCCGTCGCGGTCTTCGCGATCACCGCGATGGTCGATTGGATGTGGCAGATACCGGTGCTGCCGGTGACGATGCTGCTGCTCGCCTCGGCCTTGGTCGTCGGCCGCGAGGCGACGGGCCCGAAGCCGCGCTTGCCTCTGTCCTGGCGGATAGGGGTGGCGATCTTTTCGCTTGGCGCGATCGTCCTGATTGCGATCTCGTTGGCCAGCCTGACCTTGATTCGCGAAAGCGAGGCGGCCGCCCGCGGGGGCGACCTGACCGCTGCGCTCGACGATGCCCGCAGCGCCCAGAACGTCCAGCCCTACGCCGCGGCCCCGCGCCTTCAGCAGGCACTGGTGCTCGAGCTCCTGCGCGACTACGGTGCCGCCGAAGCGGCCGCCCGGGCGGCGACCGAGAGAGAGCGGACGAATTGGAGGAATTGGCTCGTGCTCTCGCGGGTCGCGGCTGAGAACGGTCGTCCCGCCATCTCGGTTGCGGCCTTCGAAAAGGCGCGCTCGCTCAACCCCGAAGCTCAGATCTTCCTCCGCTGAGGTGACGCTCTTCCGCGGGCCCGGTTGGGATACTGCATCGATGTACAAGGCAAGACGCGGTGGAGCCCGCCTCAAGCCAGCGGTGATCGTGCTCGCGCTGTTCTCCGTGGCCCTGCTGGCTGGATGTGGCGATACCGTGATCGACTCCGCGAAGACGGAGGACGCGATCCAGGCCGACCTGGAAGAGTCCCTTCATGAGAAGATCAGGACCGTCGAATGCCCTTCCGACGTGAAGGTTGAGGCGGAGAAGACGTTCACCTGCACCGTTGATTACACGGATGGTGGACAAGCAACCGCAACCCTGAAGATCCGCAATGACGACGCTGATGTCAGCTTCGTCCGGCTCAAACCGAACAAATAGAGAGAGGCGAATGAGCGACCTGACCGCTGCCCCCGCGCTGACCACACATCCCAAGCTTCTCAGCTGGGTTGGTGAGATCGCAGCCCTGACCCAGCCCGACGCGATCCACTGGTGCGACGGCTCCGCCGAGGAGTACGACGCCCTCGCCCAGGCCCTGATCGAGGCCGGCACCTTCGAGAAGCTCTCCGACGCGAAGCGGCCGAACTCCTACCTCGCCCTCTCCGACCCCGCCGACGTCGCCCGGGTCGAAGACCGCACCTTCATCTGCTCCGAGCGCGAGGAGGACGCGGGCCCGACCAACAACTGGCGCGCCCCGGCCGAGATGCGCGAGGAGCTGAACGGCTTCTTCAAGGGTTCGATGGTCGGTCGCACCATGTACGTGGTCCCTTTCTCGATGGGCCCGCTCGGCTCCGATATCTCCGAAATCGGGATCCAGCTGACCGATTCCGCCTACGTCGCCGTCTCGATGCGGATCATGACCCGGATGGGCAAGGCCGCGCTCGACGTGCTCGGCTCCGACGGCGAGTTCGTCCCCTGCGTGCACTCGGTCGGGATGCCGCTGACCGAGGGCGTCGAGGACGTCTCCTGGCCCTGCAACGGCGACAACAAGTACATCGTCCACTACCCGGAGACCCGGGAAATCTGGTCCTACGGCTCCGGCTACGGGGGCAACGCACTGCTCGGCAAGAAGTGCTTCGCGCTGCGGATCGCCTCGGCGATGGCCCGCGACGAGGGCTGGATGGCCGAGCACATGCTGATCCTCAAGCTGACCTCGCCCGAGGGCACCGAGAAGTTCATCACCGGCGCCTTCCCGTCGGCCTGCGGCAAGACCAACCTGGCGATGCTGATCCCGACCCTGCCCGACTGGAAGGTCGAGACCGTCGGCGACGACATCGCCTGGATGAAGTTCGGTGAGGACGGCCGTCTCTACGCGGTCAACCCCGAGGCCGGATTCTTCGGCGTCGCCCCGAACACCAGCCACAAGACCAACCCGAACGCGATGGACACGATCGAGAGCAACTCGATCTTCACCAACTGCGCCAAGACCGACGACGGCGACATCTGGTGGGAGGGGATGACCGGGGCGCCGCCGGACCACGTCGTCGACTGGCACGGCAACGACTGGACGCCCGAGTCCGACAGCCCCGCCGCCCACCCGAACGCCCGCTTCACGACGCCGGCGGCGCAGTGCCCGTCGATCGCGCCCGAGTGGGAGGACCCCGCCGGGGTGCCGATCGACGCCTTCCTCTTCGGCGGCCGCCGCGCCACCGTGGTGCCGCTGGTCCAGGAAGCCTTCGACTGGGAGCACGCCGTCTTCATGGGGGCGACGATGTCCTCGGAGACGACCGCGGCCGCGTCCGGCGCCGTCGGCCAGCTGCGCTTCGACCCGATGGCGATGCTGCCCTTCTGCGGCTACAACATGGGCGACTACTTCGCCCACTGGCTGAAGATGGGCAAGGTCGAGGGTGCGGACCTGCCGCGCTGCTTCTACGTCAACTGGTTCCGCAAAGACGCCGACGGCAAGTTCCTCTGGCCCGGGTTCGGCGAGAACAGCCGGGTGCTCGAGTGGGTCTTCCGCCGCTGCGAGGGCAAGGCCGACGCGGTCGAGACCCCGATCGGGCTGCTGCCGCCGGTCGAGGCGATCGACACCGACGGGCTCGAGATCTCCGACGAGGCCATGGCCGAGCTGCTCTCGGTCGACACCGACCTGGTCAAAGAGCAGCTCCCGCAGCTGCGCGAGCACCTCGAGAAGTTCGGCGACAAACTGCCGGCGGAGATCTCCGCCCAGCTCGACGCCCTCGAGCAGCGCCTCGGCTGAGGCGCTGCTCGGCGCCGCCTTCCGCGAGCCCTACAGCTCGTAGGAGGCGGCCAGCTCCGGGTCCTTCTCGGCCAGCATTTCGGCCAGCTCGACCATCACCTTGCACTGCTTCCAGGTCGCGTCGTCCTGCATCTTGCCGTCGATCATGTGGACGCCGCGGCCGTCGGGGATCGCCTCGATCACCTTCTTGGCGAACTTGACCTCGTCCGGCGGGGGGCTGAAGACCTTCTTCGCGATCCCGATCTGGACCGGGTGCAGCGACCAGGCGCCGACGCAGCCCATCAGGAAGGCGGCGCGGAACTGGGTCTCGCATCCGGCCGTGTCCTTGATGTCGCCGAAGGGCCCGTAGAAGGGCAGGATGCCGGCCGAGGTGCAGGCGTCGACCATGCGGGCGATCGAGTAGTGCCAGAGGTCCTGCTGGGCGGAGACGCGGTCGGCCTCGGGGTTCTCCGGGTCGGTCGGGTCCTCCATCACGCGGTAGCCGGGGTGGCCGCCGCCGACACGGGTCGTCTTCATGCGGCGCGCCGCGGCGAGGTCGGCGGGGCCGAAGCTCATCCCCTGCATGCGCGGGCTGGCGTTGGCGATCTCCTCCAGGTTGACGACGCCCTGCGGCGTCTCCAGGATCGCGTGGACGAGAATCGGCCGGTCCAGGCCGGCCTTCGCCTCCAGCTGCGCGAGCAGGCGGTCGACGTAGTGGATGTCCCAGGCGCCCTCGACCTTCGGCACCATCACGGTCTCGAGCTTGTCGCCGACCTCACCGACGATCTGGGTCAGGTCGTCCAGCACCCAGGGGCTCTCCAGCGAGTTGACCCGGGTCCACAGCGCGGTGCCGCCGAGGTCGGTCTCCTTGGCGGCCTTGATCAGGCCGGCGCGGGCGGCCTCCTTGCGGTCGACCGGCACGGCGTCCTCGAGGTTGC
>JBFXEM010000264.1:0-4116 GCA_050180135.1 Solirubrobacterales bacterium
CGTAGAGCAGGGCCAGGAAGGCGGCGAAGAACATCAGCGAGCTGCCGAGGTCGCGGATGAAGACGAGCATGAACATCGAGGCGCCCCAGACGACCAGCATCGGGCCGAAGTGCTTGAGCGGCGGCAGCGTCACCCCCAGCACCCGCCTGGCGCCGACGATCAGGACCTCGCGATGCTCGCGCAGGTAGCTGGCGAGGAAGATGACGATCGCGATCTTCGAGAACTCGGCGGGCTGGAAGGCGAGCGGCCCGATCTTGACCCCGAGGTAGGCGCCGTTGACCTGCTGGCCGATTCCCGGCAGCCGCGGCGCCAGCAGCAACAGCAAACCGGCGCCGGCGATCGTGTAGCGGTAGCGCTCCAGCACCTCGTAGTCGCGCAGGAACTGGATCGTCAGCGCGAACAGGATCAGCCCCATCACGAACCAGTTGGCCTGGTCGCGGGCGAGGCCGTCGTCGATCCGGTAGATCATCACCAGCCCGAAGGCGGTCAGCAGCGCGACCAGCGGGAACAGGTAAGGGTCGGCGTTGGGCAGGCGGATCCGCAGGTAGATGTGGGTGGCGAGGCAGACGGCGAGGAAGTAGGCGCCGTAGACGTAGCTGGCGCTGCCGAGCCGAGCTTCCTCCTGGGCGAAGACGGCGGCGAAGCCCGCGGTGAGGAGGATCGCGACCGGAACCAGGGCGACCAGCTCCCGGTTCCTGGCGGAGGTCAACGAACCCCCTGAGCCCGTTCGATGTCTTCGATCAGCGAGACCGCGTCCTCGCGCGAGCGCAGGTCGTGGCCGGTCACCGCCTCCTGGCGGCGCGGCGGCAGCGAGTCGGTCTGGATCGGGCTGGCGTAGCGCTCGTCGTAGAGCTTCCACCCGAACGGCAGCTCGTAGGGCAGGCCGCGGTAGAGGGCGACGCGCCCGGCCTCGTCGGTGCCGAGGAAATAGACCTGGCGGTTGCCGTACCAGGCGCCGTAGCCAAGCGCCGCGATCACGGCCAGAGCCGCGAGGATCTTGGCGGCGCGCTTGAGGCCGCGGCGCGGCTTCTTCTCGGGCACCGCCTCGCGGCGCTGGCGAGCGGCCTCGGCGGCGGCGCGGCGGCGCACCTCGGCGGCGGTCAGGCCCTCCTCCTCGGCGCTGGCCCCGATCAGGGTCGCGCCCTCGGCGGCGGACGCAGGGGCCGTTTCCGGCGCCGCCGCGTCCTCGAGCCGGAAGGTGATGACGGAGATGTTGTCGCGGCCGCCGGCCCGGTTGGCTTCGTCGACCAGCGTCCGCACCGCCGACTCCATCGTCGTCGCCCGCCCCAGCAGGTGCGCGATCTTGGCGTCGTCGAGCATCGTCGTCAGCCCGTCCGAGCAGATCAGGAAGACGTCGCCGGGCAGCGCCGGCACGGTCTGCAGGTCGACCTCGACTTCCGGTTCGGGGCCGAGCGCGCGGGTGATGATCGAGCGCTGCGGGTGCTCCTCGGCCTGGGCCTCGGTCAGCTGTCCCTTGCGCCGCATCTCCTCGACCAACGAGTGGTCGCGGGTGAGTCGCTCGAACTTGCCGTCACGCAGCCGGTAGGCGCGGCTGTCGCCGACGTGGCCGATCGCCACCGTCTCCGCCTCCGGGTCGACGATCGCCGCGGTCGTCGTCGTCCCCATCCCGGCCAGCTCGGGGTCGCGCTGGGCCTGCTCGTGGATCGCCCGATTGGCCGCCTTGATCGTCTCCTCGAGGATCCGCTCCGGTGGTGCCTGCGGCAGCTCGCGGTCGAATGACTCGGCGGCGGCTTTGGAGGCGACCTCGCCCGCCTGGGCGCCGCCCATCCCGTCGGCGATCACGAACACCGGGTTGCGGGTGAACAGCGAGTCCTCGTTGGCGTTGCGCTGGCGGCCGGTGTCGGTCCGGTAGGCGGCGTCGTCTACTCGCAGCGTCATCTACTGAACCTCGAACCTGAAGACGGTGTCGCCGATCTGCACCGTGTCGCCGTCGATCAGCTCCGCCTCCCCCTTGAGGGTGGCGCCATTGAGAAGGGTTCCGTTGGTCGAGTTCATGTCCTCGACGAAGAAACGCGCGTCACGCGAAAAGACGCGGGCGTGCAGGCTGGAGGCGTAGCGATCCTCGATCTGCACGTCGGACTCGCGCGAGCGCCCGATCGAGAGCCCGCCGATCAGGTCGAAGCGCTGGTCGGGTTCGAGGCCGCCGCCGCGCTCGACCACCAGCCAGGCGTCGTCGCCGCGGACCACCTCGGAGTAGGCGGGTGCGGCGTGGAACCCGGTCGCGTCGGGCGCGGGCGAGGTCGTCCGCCGCAGGTCCTTGAAGGCGCTGCGCGCGATCACCAGCAGGAACAGGTAGAGCACGGCGATGAAGCCGAATTTGAGCGCAACGGATATCGGGTCGTAATCCACGCCAGCACCTTAATGACGCCCTCAGGCGCCGTGCCCGCTACTGCTCGATGTCAAAGCGGAAGGTGGTCGTGCCGACGGTCACCTGGTCGCCGGGTCTGAGCCGGGTCGAGGCGACCCGGCGGCCGTTGACCTTGATCCCGTTGGTCGAGCCGAGGTCGACGATCTGCCAGTCGCCGGACTCGGCCCGGCGCAGCTCCGCGTGGCGGCGCGAGACGTTCGGGTCCGGGAGTACGCACTCGACCGACTTCGAGCGCCCGATCGTCGCCCGCGGGCCGTCGAGCACGTAGCGGCGGTCGTCGAGCGAAACGACCGCGCGGGTGGAGACCAACGCCCCGACCGCCTCCTGCGGGCGTTTGGGCCGGCTGCGGTCACGCTCGCGCACGGCCGAGTAGACCATCGTGTGCCCCTCTTCGCCCTGCTTCGGTTTCTCGCCCTCGTGCGCGGGCGGCTTCACCAGCCGCGCCTGGATCCCGAACTCACCCAGGCGCAGGCGCTCGTCGGTCGAGAACTCCACCGCCGGCCGGGTCAGCAGGTCGTAGCCGCGCCGGCGCGCGTGCTCCAGCAGGTAGCCGGAGAGCTCCTGCTCCAGCGAGCGCTCGTAGCCCTCGAGCTTGGAGCGGTCCTGCTTGGAGAGGTAGACCGTGTACTCGTTGGGGACGTAGACGCGCTCGACCGAGGCGGTCTTGTGGGCGTCCATTTCCTTCGCCAGTTTGCGCGCCAGTTCGACCGGCTGCACCTCGGAGCTGAAGGTTCGGCTGAAGACGCCCTCGACGAGGCCTTCGATGCTGGACTCGAGTTTGCGGAAGATGCCGATCGGAGCGCTCCTGACGGTGGCGGTGGATCAGCTCCCCCTGCCCGGGGAGCTGGAGCCGGAAACTCTAGGGAAGAAGGGCCCCATGGCCGGCGATCAGGAAGCCGGTGGCCGTGGCGGCGACCGCAATCGCGGCGAGGCGGCGGAGGACGTGGGGACGGTGCTCGGGCATGTGGTCGGCGAGGTAGTCGAGCGAGTCCTCGATCGCGGTGCCGAGCTGCTCCAGCGAGGGGCGATGGTTGGGGCGGCGCGCCAGGCAGGCGTCGATCTCGTCGCTGAGCTCGCGCGGGAGGTCGGGGCGCAGGCGCCGCAGCGGGCGGTGGCGGGCCCCGATCGCGCGGGCGGTGGCGGCCGGGTTGGCGCGCCGGTGCGGGTTCTCCCCGCTCCAGCACTCATAGAGCGTCAGGGCCAGCGAGTAGACGTCGGCCTCGGGCCCGGCCGGCCGCCCCTCGGCCTGCTCGGGGGACATGTAGGCGAGGGTGCCGACCACGTCGCCGGTCAGCGTCATCGGCGCCTCGTCGGCGAGCCGGGCGATCCCGAAGTCCATCAGCTTCGCGCGCGGCTCGGTATCGGTCACCTGCACGTTCTGGGGCTTGATGTCACGGTGGACGACGCCACGCGAGTGGGCGTGGTCGAGCGCCTCGCAGAGGTCGGCGCCGATCTCGCCGATCTCGCGGTCGGAGAGCTCACCGTTGGCGGCGAGCCGGGCCAGCGTCGAGCCCTCGACCAGCTCCGTGACCAGGAGCGCGTTGCCGTCCTCCTCGCCGAGCTCGTAAAGCGTGACGATGCCGGGATGGTTGAGCCGCGCCGCCGCTTGCGCCTCGCGCAGGACGCGCCGGCCGGCCTCGCCGCGCTGCTCGATCGCCTTGACCGCGACCGGGCGCTCGAGGCGACCGTCCCAGGCCTCGTAGACGACGCCGAAGCCGCCGCTGCCG
>JBFXEM010000265.1:0-4084 GCA_050180135.1 Solirubrobacterales bacterium
GGTCCCCCGTCCCCGCAGGGGCACTGCCACGGATACGGTGGCGAGATCCAGACTGGGACCCGCGACACCGTGAGCACAAGTTGCGGAATCTACCGGAGGTCCAGAGAGCCTTCCAGCCAGCATGGTCCGGACCAAATGTCGCATAAGTGAGGGCCCAAAGAACTTGGTCCCGAAATTGGTCCCCGACTCCAGCGAACTCAGCCGAACTCTCTGGAGGTGATCGGTTCTATCAGGCCAGATTCGCCCCCTTGGACACCTTCCGGCTGAACTTCTAATCCGACGGTCGCTGGTTCGAATCCAGCCGGGGGCGTAGGGGTCGATCGAGAACTTGACTCAATTCTCCGGCTCGCTTGATGGGATTCCCGGCGCGTGGGAGCGGGCGCAGGAGTCGATCGAGCAGGCGCGGCGGGGCGAAACCGTGCCGCTTTCCGAGCTCTAGTCGATGTCAGCCATCGAGGTCACGCGCCAGGCGCGTGACGCGCTTCGGGGGCTGATCGAGTCTCGCCGGCTCCCGGCCGACACCCGAGATCGGGTCGCGCGCTCACTGCTCACTCTGGAGGAGTTCCCTCGGGCCGGCGCGCAGCTCGCGGGCGTCTGGAGAGACTGCCGTGCTCTGGTCGGACCATGGGGTTGGCTAATCGTCGTCTACATGTACCTCGAGTCCGAGGATCGGGTTGTCGTCATCGCGTTCCACGACGCCCGCACTTCGGATGCCACCATCGCTCGTTTCTGAGGCAGATTTTGCGGAATCATCGGGAGCAGGCGCTTAAACCGAAGGCGACCGCCTCGCAGAGCGGCAGTCGGTGGAGACCCATGTGTTAGAAGGGGATCGTGCTGACGATCAACGATCGACCCGTCTTTCGCTTCGGGTTGCAGAAGGCTCAGGCCAAGCTGATCAGCCAGTACATGGTCAAGGAGTTCTTCCAGGCCGGCAACGAGCCCCGCATGGTCGAGGTCTGGGACTACCTGGTGGAGCTGCCCGGATCCGACGGTCAGCCGAAGCGGCTGACGATCCGAATCAAAGGCTTTGGCTTCGACCTGCCCGAGCCCGGCAACATGGTCCCGGTGGTGGTGAACCGCCGGCGGACCAAGGCGCACTTCGACGTCGACGACCCGACCATCTCCCTCGGTGCGCAGTACAAGCGCGGTGCGCAGCAGCGCAGGGAAAAGGCTGCCGCGGATAAGGCGGAGTTCGAGGCGAAGCGCGACTGGAAGACCTGATTCACGAGACGGTTTCGCGCAACCGGTCCGGAAACGACCTCGCCGTCCGTCCCGTCAGGCGGTTCCGGCCCGCTGGGTTCCCTCATTGCGAGAATCGTCCACGCCGGACCGAAATTGGTCCCCGACTCCAGGCCTGCGGAGCGAGCCCACGTTCCCCACGAGCGCCCTTGGTGCGACTGGTCTGAGCCGGGGGGTGCTTACTTCGGCAGCGGACAGCCCTGCGGGCCTTCGCGGTTGTTGCAAACCCAACCGCCGGGCAGGATCGTTTCGTTGAAGGAGGCGCCTTCGAAGTTCGCTCCGGCGAGTTCGGCGTTGCCGAAGTTGGAGTGCCAGAGTTTGGCGCCGCTGAGGTCGGCGCCGCGCAGATCGGCGCCGCGGAAGTCGGATTCTTCGGCGACTAGTCCCCCCAGCTCGGCGCCGCTGAGGTCGGCTTCCCGGAACAGGGTGCGGTTGGCGGTGGCCTGGAACATGAAGGCGCCGCTGAGGTCGGCGTTCTGGAGTTCGGCGCCGGAGAAATTGGCCTGCTGCCACATGCCGCCTTCCTGCTTCACCCGTTTCAGGTTGGCGCCGGAGAGGTTCGCGCCCCCGAGTTCGACGCGATCGAGGGTCGCCCCTTCGAGGTTGGCGTGGCTGAAGTTGCTGGCGCCGAATTCGATCGCCGTGAACTTGGCCCCGCGCAGGTCGATGCCTTCGAAGAACGGCAGCGCGTTGGCTTCGAGGAAGAAGCCTTCGCAGACGGTGAAGGGCTCGAACAGGCAGTCTTTGAAGCTCAGCCCCTGGCCGTTGTCGATGAAGAGGGCGGAGTCGCGGAAGGCGCCGGGGCGGATCGGGTCGGCGTCGCGGGCGTGGGCGGCGAGGTTGCGGCCGGCCCGCCTGCCGCCGACCCGGCGGACACTGAAGCTGAGCTTGCCGTTCGCCAGCCTCGGCGGGCCCAGCTCCAGCACCGCCGTGCGGTCGTCGTAGACGACTGCCGCGTTCGGCCGGTCGGAGAGGAAGCCGAACCCTTTCCAGGCGTCGACGAGGCCCCGGGTCGGGAAAGTGCCGCTGCGCCGAGCGGGGCGGTCGGAGAACCAGACGACGTCGGGACCGAGTCCGCCGAGGGTCAGCTTGTAGGCGCCCTTGGCGGTGGGACGGAGCGAGCCCCTACCGGCGTCGAGGACGTACAGGAGGGAGCTCTTTTCCACCCTCGGCTTGCCCTTGCCGGGTGCGCCGAGCGCGGCGGTCCCGACGGCGAGGGTAAGGGCGGTCACGAAGGCGAGGCAGGCGACGAGCGCCTTGGAGCCCAGGAAAGTCACCGCTGCGGATTCGGCGCCGGCTGTCGTTCTCCTGTGGTTGTCGGCTGAACCTCCTCGGTGGTCAGGCGTAGGCCTCCTGCAGGATCCCGATCGCGGTCGCGGGATCGACCAGTGGCTTGATCGCCACCTCCGAGTACTGGGTGAAGGGGTGCTCGGAGATCATGCGGGTCAGGTCCGCGGCGTCGTCGACGTCCACGGTGCCGAAGCCGCCGCCGCCGACGAAGAACTGGACGCCCTCGAGGCGGCTCTGGTGGCTCTCCATCCAGGTTGCCATTCCCTTCAGCAGCTCCGGCAGCTGGTCCCGGGGGACGGGGAATTTGGGCGAGTAGATGATCGCGAAGCGCATTGCGGTACCTCCTGGGTCGGTTGCGAGCTCCCTGGTGGCGCCTGGTCCTTCAACGGAGACCCGGCCGAGGCCGAAAATGGTTTGCCTTCTTAGCGCTCGTCAGCGCCGTTTCGCGTAGCGGCATTCGAGCCCGCCGGCGCCGGGGCCGGGGAAGGGCGGGGTGAATCCGTTGCTGTAGCCGCCGCTCAGGGTCTCGCCCTTTTCGCTGAGGCGGAGGACCGGGTTGGCGTCGGCGCCGAGCGCGACTGGGGTCATCACTGGCCGATGCGGCTGCGCCTCCCTAGCGGACCCGCTGGAACAAGTAGATCACGAGCAGGACGAGGATGACGACGATGAGGATTCCGACGATGGTCAATTTGAGCCTCCGGTTCGAATTTTCAGACGGGTTGGAGATGCCCTGACCCGCGCTGCTTCAAACCCCGGGGGTCTAGCGGGCGGTTCGCCGGGCGAGCTGGAACCCAGGCGGAATGCGGGTTAGGAGGCTGTTCTAGAGGCCGGGGGGATGGCGGACGACGAAGTCGCCGCTCGGGCGGGCGCCGATGTGCCAGCGCGGCCCGGTGCCGCTTTCGGTGCCGGAGGTGTCCCAGCGCAGGCCGGCGATCGTCGCCCAGGTGTGGGTCGCGTTGGCGTAGACGGTGATCCACCTGCCGGGGCCGGGCGCGCCCCAGCCCTCGAGCTCGCCGGAGGTGAGCGGGCGCGGGATCAGGCCGCCGCCGTAGAGGGCGAAGCTGACCGAGCCCGAGCAGTCGTAGCCGTTCGAGTACCAGGAGCCGTGGCCGCCGCCCCAGACGTAGGGGCGGCCGACGATCATGTTGGCGTTGTTGATCACGCCCTTGACGGCCTCGGGGGCGTTGGGTGGTGGCAGGGCGATCCCGGTCAGCAGGATCGAGGTCGATTCAGGGTCGGCGGAGACCGGGGTGCGGGCGAAGAGGTTGCCCTTCGATTTGCGCTCGAACTTGGTCCCGTTGCTGCCGGCCGAGGCGGGCGGCAGTTCGGAGGGGTCCTTGATGTTGGAGTAGTCGGGGACCTCAGGCTGGGGAGTGGGCTGCTCGGCTTCGAGCTCGGCGACGCGTTCCTGTGCCGCCAGCATCGCCAGGCTCTCGCCGATCCGGTTGACGGCGTGGTCGCCACCGGCCTGGCCCAGTGCGGCGACCGCGGTCTGGGTGAGGACCTCGAGCGGGTCCTGATTGGCGGGGGCGGCGGCCGCCGGGGTCACGGCAAG
>JBFXEM010000266.1:0-4077 GCA_050180135.1 Solirubrobacterales bacterium
CGGCACCGTCCTCCTCCTCCCCGCCGTCCTCGGGCGGCTCCCAGGCGACGCGCTGGACCCGGGCGGCGATCTCGCGGGCGGCCTCGTCGACAGCGGGAATTCCAAGCGCCGCGGTCGGCCCGAAGCGGGCGTCGACCAGGGGTGAGACCAGCACCGGCAAATCGCTGCCGTCGAGCCCGGTCACGGTCGAGCCGGCGTCGAGCACCGGCACCGCGCGGGCGTCGCGGGCGCTGCGCTCCCAACCTCCCGAGCGCATCTGCTCGAGCTCCTCGCGCGCGCCCTCCGCCGTCAGCCAGGCGTCGATCTCGGGGTGGCGCGGGGAGAGCAGGACGAAGCTGGCCGCGGCGAGCGCCTGGCGGTGCGGACTGAAGACGGTGAGGGTGCCGCCGCTGCCCGCGAGGTCGAGCTCGGAGCCGTCGCTGCGGCCGAGGATGTAGCGCTGGGTGGCCAGAGCCAGCTCGTCCCAGTTGCGCAGCTCCTCGGTGTTGGCGTCGTTCTCCTCGAGGTAACCGGTGATCTTGAGGAACCAGGTCGGGCGCCGGATCAGCCGCACCTCGTTGTGGCAGCGCCAGCAGGTCCCGTCCTCGACCTGGATCGAGGCCAGGGTCGTCTGGCAGGTGTCACACCAATCGACGGTGGCGTCCTCGCGGTAGATCATCCCCATCTCCAGCAGGGTCAGGAACAGCCACTGGGTCCAGCGGTACTGGCCCTCGTCGGAGCTGTAGAAGACGCGGTCGTAGTCGAAGCTGTAGCCGAGCCGCTTCATCTGCTCGAGCATCCGCTCGCCGCACTGGCGCACCCAGTCCGCGGGCAGGATCTGGCGCTCGATCGCGGCCAGCTCGGCCGGCAGGCCGAAGGCGTCGAAGCCGAAGCCGAGCAGGACGGCGTCGCCGCGGGCGCGGCGGAAGCGAGCATAGGCGTCGCCGATCGTGTAATCGCGGACATGGCCCATGTGCAGGTTGCCCGAGGTGAACGGGCTCGAGGCCTTGACGTAGACCGGCGTCTGTCCGGGCGCGGGCCGCGGCGGCGCCTCGAAGTCCCCGCGCTCCTCCCAGGCGGCCTGCCGCGCAGGCTCGATCCGCGCCGCGTCGTAGTTGGGCTTGCCCCCGCTCATCAGTCAACCAAGGCTACTGAGCGAGCAAAGACCCCCGCGGGCCCTCTGAGCGGGTGTGGGATCAAGCAGCTCGGCGGACGCAGGGAAGTGAGGCGAGGGGAGCGCACCCCAGTGCGTGACCCGAGCCGAACGACCGAGGACTCCGAGATGCGCCGGTCCCACACTCGCTCAGGCGAAGGTCCAGAGGCGGTTGCCGATGAAGTTGAACGGCATCGCCACCGCGACGGCGATCGCCTGCGCGGTCAGGTCACCTACCGACCCGGGGCCGACGAGAAGCTCCAGCACGGCGAGGTTGAGGCCCAGCGAGGCGACGCTGACGGCAAAGAAGCGTGGGGCCTGGAAACGGGCGGCGCCATCGCCGGCGGCGAAGGTCCAGTGCCGGTTCCAGAGGAAGTTATTGGTGACGGCGACGGCGAAGGCACCGACCGCGGCGAGCATGTGGTGGACGTCGAAGATCCCGGCGAGCAGGGCGAATACGGCGAGGTTGATCAGGTAGCCCGAGCCGCCGACGAGGCCGAATTTGAACAGCTGCAGCCAGTTCGAAGGTTGCCTCGCGGCCGCACCGATGCGGTAGGCGAGTTCGAAGGCGGCAGTCACTTTCGGCAGGTTAACGGGCCGCGCGGCCACCAGCCGGACCCGTAATCTTGCGCCGATGGGACTGAGGACCGCAACCGTGGCGGCGCTCGCGGCGACCGCCATCGCCGTGGCTTTGGCGCTCGTCTTCGGCGCCGGCGAGTCGAAGCAGGCGCAGGCCAAGACCGAAGCGGTCGCGGGCACGCCGAGCATCGAGATCATCTCCCCGCGCAACGGCGCCCGCCAGACCAGTCACGCGGTCGTGGTCAAGGTCGCGATCGAGAACTTCACGCTGGCGCCGCGCCAGTTCGGCGCCGAACCGCAGCTCAACCAGGGCCACATCCGCTACAGCCTCAACCGCGTCCCCGACTGCGTCGACCCGAAGAAACTGCTGGACGCCGAAAACAGCCCGATCGGCAAAGGCCGGCTGACCGGGCGCTCCTTCGACTTCGCCGAGTTCGCCGGCCCCAACGGCGTCCTCGCCGAAGAGATCGGCAGCGCCGGCAGCTACTCGCCCGGCACGCGGACGGCGATCTACTACCACGAACTGCCGCCCGGCTTCTACCGGATGATCGTCGCCCTGGCCCAGAACAACGGCGCCACCACGCCGTTCCACGCGGTCACCAACTTCCAGATCCTGCCGAAGCCCGGACACGGCCCGAAACCGTGCGAGCAGGGCAAAGTCCCCAGCGCCAAGGCCGCCGCGCAGCTCCGCTAACGCCTCCAGGCACCAATACTTCACTTTGTATAGTGAGTGCGCATGCGCACTTACCGCCGCCTCATGCGCTTCCTGCGCCCGTACCGGCTCCAGCTCTGGGGCTCGCTGGTCTTCGCCTGGGCGGCGATGGGGATGACGGTGGCGATTCCGTGGCTGATCGGCCGCGCCATCAACGCGATCGAGGCCCACGAAAAGCCCGACCTGCTGCCGCTGGCGCTGGCCATCTTCGGCGCCGCGATCCTGCGGCTGGGACTGACCGTGGTCCGGCGCCTGGTCGCGGGAAAGGTCTCGCTGGCGGTCGAATTCGACCTGCGCCAGGTCTTCTACGCGCACCTGCAGCGGCTCGAGCTCGGCTTCTTCGACGGCCAGCAGACCGGCCAGCTGATGTCGCGGGCGACGGTCGACCTCGGGGCGATCCGCTTCTTCCTCGGCTACGGGCTGATCTTCATCACCCAGAACCTGCTGACGATCACCCTCGCCAGCGCCGTGATGTTCTTCATCGACCCCGTCCTGGCGCTGCTGGCGCTGGCGCCGGCGCCGCTGATCGTCTACACCGCCTCGCGCTACAACCGCGTCTCCAGGCCGGCCCAGCAGGAGGTCCAGCAGCGGATCGCCGAGCTGACCGCGGAAGCCGAGGAGAACGTTTCCGGGGTCCGCATCGTCAAGGCCTTCGCCCGTGAGGAGTACCAGCTGCACCGCTTCCAGCGGGCGGTCTCGCGGGTCTTCGACCAGAGCATCTACTCGACCAAGCTGCAGGCCTTCTTCTCGCCCCTGATCGGACTGCTGCCGCAGCTCGGGATCGCGCTGGTGCTGCTGATCGGCGGTCGCCAGGTGATCAACGGCAGCCTCAGCCTCGGCGACTTCACCGCCTTCTACACCTACCTGGTGATGCTGGCCGGGCCGCTGCGGATGCTCGGGGTGACGATGGGGATGGCGCAGCGGGCGATCGCCGCCGGCAACCGCCTCTTCGAGGTGCTCGACCGCGAGCCGCGGATCGAGAGCCCGCCGGAGGCGCCGCCGCTGCCGGCGGGCGAGGGGCGGGTGCAGCTGCGCGACGTCACCCTCAGCTACGCGGGCGCCGACGGCGAGCCCGACGAACGCGAGGCGGCGCTGCCGGCGCTGAGCCACGTCTCGCTCGAGGTCGAGGCCGGGAAGACGGTGGCCCTGGTCGGGCCCTCAGGCTCGGGCAAGACCAGCCTGGTGGCGCTGGTCGCCCGCCTCTATGACCCCGACCAGGGCGAGGTCCTGGTCGACGGCGTCGACGTGCGCGAGGTCGACGTGCCGTCGCTGCGCTCGGAGATCGCCTTCGTCGCCGACGACAGCTTCCTCTTCACCGCCAGCGTCGCCGAGAACATCGCCTACGCCCGCGCCGACGCGACCATGGAGGAGATCGAAGCGGCGGCGCGCCGGTCCCAGGCCGACGAATTCATCCGCGCCCTGCCCGACGGCTACGAGACCCGGGTCGGCGAGCGCGGCCTGACGCTCTCCGGCGGCCAGCGCCAGCGGGTCGCGATCGCCCGCGCCCTGCTCGCCGACCCGCGCGTGCTGATCCTCGACGACGCCACCTCCTCGGTCGACGCGACCACCGAGGTGGCGATCAAAGAAGGGCTGGAGGAGGCGATGGCGGGCCGGACCACGTTCATCATCGCCCACCGCCTCTCGACCGTTTCCC
>JBFXEM010000267.1:0-4075 GCA_050180135.1 Solirubrobacterales bacterium
TAGTCGCTCATATAGCGACTAACTCGACACGCGCCGCTTCCTCAGCGTGCGCCGGCCGACCGCGAGCAGTGGGCCGGCGCCTTCGCGCAGCGCCTTGGTCCGCGTTTCGCCCTTGCCGTAGAGGATCTTCGCCGAGGCCTTGACCGCCTCGCCGAGGGTGCGGTCGTAGGGGTGCCACCAGAAGTCGCGGGTGAGCCCCGGCTCCCAGGCGTTCATCTTAATGTTGACGCACTCATAGAAGCCGAATTTGGAGTGCGAGCGGCCGACTCCGGAGTCCTTGATCCCGCCCCAGGAGCACTGACAGGCGCCGTGGCTGAAGGAGTGGTCGTTGATCCAGACCATGCCCGACTCGAGCCGCCGCGCGATCCGTTCGCCGCGCTGGCGATCGCCGGTCCAGACCGAGGCCCCGAGGCCGAACTCGGAGTCGTTGGCGAGCTCGATCGCCTCCTGCTCGGAATCGACGACGACGATCGGCAGCACCGGCCCGAAGATCTCCTCGCGCATGATCCGCATCTCGTGCGTGACCCCGGTGAGCACGGTCGGCGCGATGTAGCGGCCGGCCTCCAGACCCTCGGGGTCGACCGCGCCGCCGCAGAGCTTGGTCGCGCCGGCGGCGACGGCGTCGTCGATCAGCTCGACGACGATCCCGTACTGGCCCTCGGAGGTCATCGGCCCGATCTCGGTCTCCCACTCGAGCGGGTCGCCGAGGCGCAGGTTCTCGGCCTCGCGGGCGACGCCGGCGATGAAGCGGTCGGCGACCTCGCGGACGACGTAGACGCGCTCGATCCCAGAGCAGGTCTGGCCGGCGTTCGCGAAGCCGCCCCAGATCGCCCCGGAGACGGCGTTGTCGAGGTCGGCGTCGGCGCAGACGATCATCGGGTCCTTGCCGCCGAGCTCGAGGACCGAGCCCTTGAGCGCCCCGGCGCAGACCTCGCCGACCTTGCGCCCCACCTCGACCGAGCCGGTGAAGAAGACCTTGCCGACGCTGGAGCGGGCGAGCGCGTCGCCGACCGCGCCGCCGCCGTGGACGACCCGGATCAGGCCCTCCGGCAGGCCGCCCTTCTCGAACACGGCGCGGATCCGCTCGCCCAGCAGCGGCGTCAGCGAGGCCGGCTTGAGGACGACGCCGTTGCCGGCCATCAGCGCGATCGCGACCTCGCCGAAGGGGATCGACCAGGGGTAGTTCCAGGGGGCGATGACACCGACCACGCCGATCGGCTCATAGGAGAAGTGGCCGCTCTTGGAGAGCGTGAAGGCCTGGGTCATCCGCACCTTCTCGTTGGCGAGGATCTTCGGCCCCGCCTTCGCGCACCAGTGCAGCGCGTCGACGGTCGGCAGCAGCTCCATCGTGTACGCCTCGGCCCGCGGCTTGCCCTGCTCGCGGACCAGCAGCTCGGCGATCTCGTCGATGTCGTCAAGCAGCGCCTCGGCGGCGCGGCGCATGTAGCTAGCACGCGTCTTCAGCGGCAGCTCCGCCCAGGCGGGCTGGATGCGGGCGACGTCGTCGACCACGGCCTGCACCTGGTCGGGGGTGATCGTCGGCACCGAGCCGACCAGCTCGCCGGTGGCGGGGCTGAAGGACTCCAGGGTGGACACGGACTCTGCGATGCTCATAGCGCTCTCCATTACTCGATCTTACGCGGGCCTCATACTCAGCGGCAGTGGACGAGCAGCTGTTCGATACGGGGACCGAAGACGCGTCCAGAGCTGAAAAGCCTGCGGCCGGCGCCCCGTTGGCGGTGCGGATGCGGCCGCGGACGTTGGACGAGCTGGTCGGCCAGGAGCACGTGGTCGGGCCGGGCTCGGCGCTGCGCGACGCGATCGAATCCGGCAAGCCCCACAGCGCGATCCTCTACGGGCCGCCGGGGGCGGGCAAGACGACGCTGGCGCGGATCGCCGCGGCTGGGGCGGAGGGCGCCTTCGAGGAGGAGTCGGCCGTCAACGCCGGCAAAGCCGAGATTCGCAGCGTGATCGAGCGGGCCCGCGAGCGCCGCAAGGGCTCGGGGCGGCCGACGATCCTCTTCCTCGACGAGATCCACCGCTTCAACAAGGCCCAGCAGGACGCGCTGCTGCCGGCAGTCGAGGAAGGGCTGCTGACGCTGATCGGGGCGACCACCGAGAACCCCTACTTCGAGGTCAACTCGGCGTTGCTCTCACGCGCCCAGGTCTACGAGCTGGCGCCGCTGGCGCCGGCGCAGGTCGAAGCGCTGCTGCGGCGGGCGCTGGCCGACCCCGAGCGCGGCCTGGCCGAGCCGCCGCCGGTGGCCGACGCCGCCCTGGCGATGCTGGCCGAGCGCAGCGGCGGCGACGCCCGCGTCGCCCTCTCGGCGCTGGAGCGGGCGGCCGAGCGCGCTGGCGGCAAGGAGATCGACGTCGCCGCGGTCGGGGACGCGCTGCAGCGCAAGGCGCTCGACTACGACCGCCAGGGCGACCGCCACTACGACTTCGTCTCGGCCTGGATCAAGGCGACGCGCGGCTCCGACGTCGACGCCTCTCTCTATTACCTGGCGGTGATGCTGGAGGGTGGCGAGGACCCGCGCTTCATCGCCCGGCGGATGGTCATCCTCGCCTCCGAGGACATCGGCAACGCCGACCCGCAGTCGCTGCTGGTCGCCGATGCGGCGGCGCGCGCGGTCGACCGAGTGGGCCTGCCCGAGTGCGCGCTCAACCTCGCTCAGGCGACCGTCCACCTGGCCATGGCCCCGAAGTCCAATGCCTCCTACAAGGCGCTCGCCGCCGCCCGCGCCGAGGTTCGCGCCAACGGCGCCCAGACGCCGCCGGATTACCTGCGCGACGCTCACTACCCCGGCGCTGAGAAGCTCGGCCGCGGCAGCGGCTACCGCTACGCCCACGACGAGCCGGGGGGCGTCAGCGACCAGCCGCTGCTGCCCGCGAGCCTCGCCGGCCGCCGCTTCTACGTGCCGACCGAGCGCGGTTACGAGGCGGAGCTGGGGCGGCGTCTGGAGGAGCTGCGCCGCCGCCTCGGCAAGTCGTGACAAATGGCGCAACTTCCTCGCGCGTGCGGGGTTTTAGGGTCGGCTTTCCAAGCTAGAGCCAGGGAGAGCCGACTACCGGCCGGAGGCCTGGACTGGGGGTCTCCGGCCGGGATTTAGACAGGGGGGAGAGGGCGCCGAAGCGGGACTGCTTCGGCGCCCTCGTCGTTTCCGTATGGTGAACCGATGGCAACGGCTGACCCTCAGAAGCTGCGGCTTGGCGGGATGGCGCTGCGCAACGGGCTGCTGATCCACGGGCCGACCCACTGGGCGGCGGCGGTTCGCGACGGCGAGGGCGAGATTCAGGTCGCCTCCGAACGCAAGCCGGAGCTGGCGCCGAAGCTGGTCGGCAAAGCGCCGGGGCTGCGCGGGCCGCTGAAACTGGCCGAGGCGCTCGCGGTGCTGCCGCTGGCGCGGCGGCGACTGCGGGCGATGCGGTTGCCGTTCGAGGACTGGCGCGTCGCCGCCGCGGCCGGCGTCACCCTGCTGGCCACGGCGGCGCTGCGGCGGCGGGCGCCGGCGACGGCGATGCGCGAGGGGCTGGTGCAGGCGATCGGCGTCGTACCCGCGCTGGTCGCGCTCAGCGACCCCGACCTCGCCGCCTACCACGGCGCCGAGCACAAGGCGATCGCCGCCTACGAGCAGGGGATCGAGGACGTCGCCTCGGTGCCGAAAGAGCACGACCGCTGCGGTTCCAACCTGATCGTGCCGATGATGCTGCTCTCGGCCGGCGGCACCATCGCCCTCGAGCGCCTGGCCGAGAAGCCGAGCGCCGCGGTCCGCGCCGGTGTCGGCCTCGCCGGCGCCTCGTTGGCAGTCGAGCTGTTCGCCTGGAGCGACCGCCACCACGGCGATCCCCTAGCCGAGGCCTTCCACACTCCCGGCCGCGAGATCCAGCGCCACTGGGCGACCAAGGAGCCGAGCGCCGAGCAGCTGGAGGTGGCGTTGGCGGCGTTGGCGGAGATCCTCAGGGCCGAGGGCCAATAAACTTGCCCGCCCGCGGCGGACGCGGGAGCGAGAGAGCGAGATTTCCGGTGACCATTAGCGCGAACGAGCGAAAGCAGAGCACGCGGGCGAAATTG
>JBFXEM010000268.1:0-4072 GCA_050180135.1 Solirubrobacterales bacterium
AGCCGCCTGCTCGAGGGGATCGGGACCGCCTACATGAACGAGCCGACCGCGGCCGAAGACGCGACGCAGCTGCCGGAGGTCCAGGGCAAGACCGGGGCCGAAGCGCTCAACGGCGCCTTCAAGTACGGCGGCGACGCGGGCAAATACAGCGCCCAGGTGACCGACGCGCTGACCGGGACCGAAACGGGCGACCTCGCCCGCCTGGTCTCCGGCGCCGGGCGCACCTTCGGGGCCTTCGCCAGCCGCCGCGAGGACCTGCAGGGCTTGATCGACAACTTCAACGTCTTCACCGGCGCCCTGGCGACGCAGTCGGCGAACCTCTCGACCACGGTCAACCTCTTCGCGCCGACGCTGCAGGTGGCGAACAACTCCCTGGTCGCCCTCAACCGCACGCTGCCGCCCCTGCGCACCTACGCGATCGTGCTGGAGCCGGCGGTGGCCGAACTGCCCGGCCTGATCAGCGCCTCGAAACCGTGGCTGGCGCAGGTGCGGCCGCTGCTTTCGGGCAAAGAGGCTGGAGGCGTCGCCAAGTTGCTGGCGGAATCGACGCCCGGGCTCGCCGGCGCCGCTCAGGCCGGTCTCTCCTCGGCCCTGCCGCAGCTCAACCGCCTCAGCCTCTGCACGACCAAGGTCATGGTCCCGACCGCCAACCAGACGATCAACGACCAGTTCAGCACCGGCGGCCCCAACTACCGAGAGTTCCTCTACACGCTCACGAACTTCGCCGGCGCGGCACAGAACTTCGACGGCAACGGCCCCTACGTGCGGGCTCAGGCAGGTGGCGGGAACCTGGTCATTCAGGAAACGGACCCTCTTGGGGACCTGAAGATCGATCGCGTGCGCGCGGCCAGTGCGGTGACGCCGCCGCTTGGCGTCCAGCCCAAGGCGCAGACCGCTCCACCGTTCAAGCCCGACGTCCGTTGTGACACCAACCCCGTGCCCGACCTGAACGGACCTCAGGGTCAACCCGGACCGCCATCCGCGGTGGTAACGAGCGAATGAGCGATCGGACTCCAGAAGTCAGCCGCTGGCGGCACTTCCGCGCCTGGCTCTCGCGCCAGTCGCGTGGCCACCGCAAAGACACGATCGCGATCATCGTGCTGGCAATCGCCGGCATCGTGATGATGCTCGGGATCTTCACCCAGCAGAAGGCCTCGCTGCCGTCGTGGCTGCCGGTGGTCGGTGAAGAATTCGACCACATCACCGCCGAGTTCTCGACCGCGCAGGCGGTCACGCCGGGTCAGGGTCAGTCGGTCGACATCGCCGGGATCGAAATCGGCAAGGTCAGCTCGGTCGACCTCGAAGACGGCCACGCCGTGGTCGGCATGGACATCCAGCCGAAGTACATGGAGCTGATCCACCCCAACGCGAGCTTCCTGCTGCGACCGAAAACCGGCCTCAACGACATGATCGTCGAGGTCGAACCCGGCAGCGGCGATGACCCGATCGAGGACGGCGCCCACTTCACGCTGGCCCAGACCGAACCGAACACCAACCTCGACTCCTTCCTCGCCACGCTCGACGCCGACACCCGGCAGTACATCCAGCTGCTGGTCGCCGGCGGCGCCCAGGGCATCGGCGGCCGCGGCAAGCAGCTCGGCAACGCCTTCCGTCGCTTCCAGCCCTTCGTCCACTACGTGGCCAAGCTGAACAAAGCCGTGGCCGCTCGCCGCGTCGCGCTAGCCAACGTGATCCACAACTTCGGCGCGCTGACCACCGAGCTCGGCCGCCACGACGCCGAGATCAAGCGCTTCGTCACCTCCTCAGACGCGGCACTGGGCAACTTCGCCAACCAGCAGGACTCGATCCAGGAAGCGCTGGTCGAGTTCCCGGCGACGCTGCAGGCGACCAAGAGCGGCCTGGCCAGCTCGAAGGCGTTCTCGGAAGCCGCCTACCCGGCGCTGACCGGGTTGATCCCGCAGGCGCAGGCCCTGCAGCCGGCCTTCCGGGCGACGGAAAAGATGTTCGCCGAAACGACGGTCCCGATCCGCGATCAGATCCGGCCGTTCACGCGCCAGATCCGGCCGGTCCTGACCCACGTGAACGAAGGCGCACGGCCCCTGCAGAAGACGGTTCAGAACTTCGGCAACGGTCTCGGCGGCTTCAACAGCTTCCTCAACGAGCTCGCCTACAAACCGAAGGGGAGGGAAAGCTTCCTCTTCTACCTGCCCTGGGTGAACCACAACTTCAACGCGTCGTTCAACCTCCAGGACGCTGGTGGCCCACTGCTGAGAAGCCAGGTGTTCGCCACCTGTAACGGTTCGATTCTTGGCTACGGATTGACCGGCGTTAGTTCGCTCGGCACCGAAAAGCCCTACCTGAGGACGTTGCTTCAGGCCGCCGGAATCCCTCGAGAAGCGCAGATCTCCGTGCCGGAACGGCCTGACGGGGAATGCAACGAAGAATACGACACGACCCCATGAGCAAGAGAGCCCCTTCAACCACCCAACTCCTGGTCATCGCCGGCTTCGCGCTGTCGTGCTTCGGGATCCTGCTCTTCCTCTGGGTCACCTTCGGCGGGCCGACGCCGTTCAAAGCCAAACCCTTCGAAGTCAAGGTTCCGTTCAACGAGGCGACGCAGCTGGCCGAACAGTCCGACGTCCGCATCTCCGGCGTCAACGTCGGCAAAGTCCGCAGCATCGAGCTGGCGCCCAACGGCCGCCAGGCGCTGGCCACGGTCGACATCGAAGACAAGTATGCGCCGATCCCGGAGTCGACGCGGGCGATCCTCCGCACCAAGACCCTGCTCGGCGAGACCTACATCGAACTGACGCCCGGCTCGGGCGATGGCCCGGAGATGAAGGACGGCGGCACCCTGCCCGAGGCCAACGTCGCCGAATCGGTGCAGCTCGACGAGATCTTCCGCACCTTCGACCCCGAAACCCGCGCCGCCTTCCAGTCCTGGATGCAGGAAGCGGCGGTCGCGATCAACGGCCAGGGCCAGAGCCTCTCGTACGCGCTCGGTCAGTTCGAACCGACCTTCACCGAACTGGACAAACTCTTCCGCGTCCTCGACACCCAGCGCCTCGCCGTCGGTCAGCTGTTCAGCAACGGCGCCAAGACCTTCACCGCGTTGCGCGGCCGCAACGGTGAGGTCGCCGACCTGATCCAGAGCTCAAACGCGGTTTTCCAGACGACGGCCCGGCGCGACCAGGACATCGAAGCCCTCTTCCGTGCCTTCCCGACCTTCCTCGACGAGTCGAAGCTGACCGTCAGCCGCCTGCAGGAATTCTCCGACAACACGACGCCGCTGATGCGCCAGCTGGTCCCGGCGGCCGAAGAGCTCTCCCCGACCCTCGTCGCCTTCGCCAACCTGGCGCCGGAAGCCAAGGGCTTCTTCGAAGGACTCGGCCCGGTGATCGAACGCGCTCCCAAGGGATTCGCAGCCGGCCGCAAGCTCTTCCGCGACGAGTTCCCACCGCTGCTGCGCGCGGCCGACCCGTTCCTGCGCAACCTCAACCCGCTCTTCACCGGCCTCAAGCTCTACAAGAACGAGGTCACCTCGTTCTTCGCCAACATCGCCGCCTCGGCGAACGTTCGACTGACCGAAGAACTTGCGAACGGAGTTCATCCCCAGTTCCTGCGCACCCTAGGTCCGATCAATGGTGAAACGGTGGCTTCCTATCCCAACCGCCTCGCGATCAACCGCAACAGCGCCTACAGCCCGCCGAAGTGGGCGGAAGGCCTCGTCCAGGGACTTCCCGGATTCGATGTCCGTCAGTGCACCGCCGGAATCACGGTCGCCCTGGACCCGAACACGGCCAGCGACCCGGCCTTCATGGAACGGACGAATCGAGTCGGGCGGGAACTGCTGAAAAACGGTGTTGCGATTCCGGCGGCCGAACTGGAAGAACTGAACAAAAAAGCGGCGGAAGAATTCTTCAGCCGCCTGAAGACGTACACGTTTGCCGGACAAGAAAGCACCTCCACCGTCCCGGCCCCGGGCTGCACCCAGCAGGCGCCGCAGAAGTCGATCTACGGTCCCGGCAGCAGCACCCTCTACCAGCAGACGTTTGAACAGAGCGGCAAATAGCCGGCTGAGCCGGGACCCAGCGCGCCGCTGATCTGGTTT
>JBFXEM010000269.1:0-4071 GCA_050180135.1 Solirubrobacterales bacterium
CCGGGTTCTGATGCCCGGCCATCCGGACACGCCCGAGCGGCTGGTCGCGATCGAGGCGGCAATGGCCGAGCGCGACTGGCTCGGCTGCGAGCGGCGGCAGGCGCCGCCGGCCTCCGAGGCCGACCTCGAGCTGGTCCACTCGCGGCGCCTGGTCGCCTCGATCCGCGAGCTCTGCGCGACCGGCGGCGGCGAAATCGACGCCGACACGGTGGTTGGCGAACCGTCCTTCGAGGCCGCCCGCCACGCGGCCGGCGGCGCCCGCGAGATGGCGCGGGCGCTGCTGGCGGGCGAGGACGCGGCCGGCTTCTGCTGCGTGCGCCCCTCCGGCCACCACGCCGAGGCCGACCGGGCGATGGGCTTCTGCCTCTTCAACAACGTCGCCGTCGCTGCCGAGACGGCGATCCGCGAGCTCGGTTGCGAGCGGGTGATGATCCTCGACTGGGACGTCCACCACGGCAACGGAACCGCCGAGATCTTCCGCCGCCGCCCCGACGTCCTCTTCTGCAGCATCCACCAGTCGAGCCTCTACCCGGGCAGCGGCCCGATCGCCGACCTCGGCTCCGGCGAGGGCGAGGGCTACACGATCAACCTGCCGGTCCCGCCCGGCTCCGGCGAGGAGCTGTGGCTCTCGCTGGTCGAGCACATCGTCGTCCCGATCGGGGCCGAGTTCAAGCCCGACCTGATCCTGATCTCGGCCGGCTTCGACGCCCACCGCGAAGACCCGCTCGCCGGCTGCGACCTGGAGGCGAGCTCGTTCGCGCAGATGGCCTGCCACCTGCGCGAGCTGGCGCGGGAGCTCGGCGTGCCGCTCGGCGCCGTCCAGGAGGGCGGCTACCACCTCGGCTCGCTGGTCGAGTCGCTGCTGGCGACGATCGCCGCCCTCGGCGGCGAGGGCGAGGCGGTCTCCGCCGCCCCGGAGATGGTCATCACCTCCCGCGCCGCCACCCACGTAGCCCCCTACTGGCACCTGTAGGCGTCCCGGCCGGGGAAATCCGCCGCGCGCCGTGTGGGGGAGGGCGGATGGCGCTGTGCGCCCGCGGTGGTGGGATCGGGTGGCACGGGAAAACGCCACAGCAGGAGCGAGAGATGAAGGCAGCTGTAGTCCACGACTTCGCCCGTCCCCTCGAGATCGACGAGGTTCCGATCCCCGAGCCCGGCCCCGAACAGGTGCTGGTCCAGATCGAGACCTGCGGCCTCTGCCACACCGACATCCACGCCGCTCGCGGCGAGTGGCCGGTGAAGCCCGAACCGCCGTTTACCCCCGGTCACGAGGGGGTGGGCCGCGTCGTCGGCACGGGCGAGGGCAACATGCACGGGATCGAGGCCGGGATGCGGGTCGCGCTGCCCTGGCTCGGCTACGCCTGCGGCGACTGCCGCTACTGCAACTCCGGCTGGGAGACGCTCTGCGAGTCCCAGCTCAACATGGGCTACGCGATCGACGGCGGCTTCGCCGAGTTCGCGCTCGGCTACGCCCGCCACGTGGTCGCGGTGCCGGAGGAGATCGACCCGCTCGACGCGGCGCCGCTGACCTGCGCCGGCGTCACCACCTACAAGGCCGTCAAGGTCTCCGGGGCCGGCCCCTCCAGCCTCGTCGCCGTCTTCGGCGCCGGCGGCCTCGGCCACCTTGCGATCCAGTACGCGGCCACGATCGGGGCCGCCGTCGTCGCCGTCGACGTCAACCCCCAACGGCTGCAGGTGGCGCGGGAGCTCGGCGCCGAGCACGTCGTCAACCCCCGCGAAGAAGACCCGGTCGCGGCGCTGGCGAAGCTCGGCGGTGCCGACGCCGCGATCTCGACCGCGGTCACTCCCGGCGCCTTCGAGCAGGCGCTCGGCGGGCTGGCCCGCGGCGGCACCCTGGTCTGCGTCGGGCTGCCTGCCGAGAACGAGATGAAGCTGCCGATCTTCCAGACGGTGCTCGAGGGCCTGACCGTGCGCGGCTCGATCGTCGGCACCCACCGCGACCTCGAGGAGGTCTTCGAGCTGCACCGCCGCGGTCGCACCTCCGTCGAGCGCGCCAGCTGCCGCCTCGACGACGTCAACGACGCGATCGAGCAGGTCTTGGACGGCAGCGCTCCGGCGCCGCGAATGGTCTTCGACATGCGCATCCCCAACCCCCAGGCGGAGGGCGCCGAGCGCGCCGCCGTCCCGACCACTTAGCCGAAGATAGGCAGAAGGAGCACGATATGAGCACGATCGAGAAGGACACTCTCGCCGCCCCGGGCGAGGCCGACAGCCCCGTTTCGCTGAAGAGCGGCTACGACAACTTCATCGGCGGCGAGTGGGTGGCGCCGACCGAGGGCCGCTACCGGGAGAACCTGACCCCGGCCACCGGCAGCCCCTTCAGCAGCGTCGCCGACTCAACCGCGGCCGACATCGAGCTGGCCCTCGACGCCGCCCACGCGGCGAAGGCGAGCTGGGCCGCGACCTCCCCGGCCGAACGCGCCGCGGTGCTGAACGCGATGGCCGACGCGGTCGAAGAGAACCTGCAGATGCTCGCGATAGCCGAGAGCTGGGACAACGGCAAGCCGGTTCGCGAGACGCTCGCCGCCGACGTCCCGCTGGTGATCGACCACCTGCGCTACTTCGCCGGCGCCGTGCGCTCGGAGGAGGGCCGGGTCTCGGAGATCGACAACCAGACCTACGCCTACCACTTCCACGAGCCGCTCGGGGTGGTCGGCCAGATCATCCCCTTCAACTTCCCGCTGCTGATGGCGGCCTGGAAGATCGCTCCGGCGCTGGCCGCCGGCAACTGCACGGTCGTGAAGCCGGCAAGCCCGACCCCGTGGTCGATCCTGAAGCTGATGGAGGTCGTCGGCGAGGCCGTCCCCGCCGGGGTCCTGAACGTCGTCAACGGGCCGGGCGCGGAGATCGGCCGGGCGCTCGCCTCCAACAAGCGGATCGCCAAGATCGCCTTCACCGGTGAGACCGTGACCGGGCGCCTGATCATGCAGTACGCGGCGCAGAACATCATCCCCTCGACCACCGAGCTCGGCGGCAAGTCGCCGAACATCTTCTTCGAGGACGTGATGGCGGCCGACGACGATTTCCTCGACAAGGCGGTCGAGGGCTTCGTCCTCTACGCCTTCAACAAGGGCGAGGTCTGCACGGCGCCGTCGCGGGCGCTGATCCAGGAGTCGATCTACGACGAGTTCATGGAACGGGCGCTGGCGCGGGTCGAGGCGATCGTCCAGGGCCACCCGCTCGACCCGGCGACGATGATGGGGCCGCAGGTCTCCAAGGCGCAGCTGGAAAAGATCGAGAGCTACGTCGAGATCGGCCTCGGCGAGGGCGCCGAGCTGCTCAGCGGCGGCCACCGCCCGCAGCTGCCGAGCGATCTGGAGGGCGGCTACTACTTCGAGCCGACCGTGCTCAAAGGCAGCAACGAGATGCGGATCTTCCAGGAGGAGATCTTCGGCCCGGTCGTCTCCGTCACCACCTTCAAGGACGAGGACGAGGCGCTGCGGATCGCCAACGACACCCTCTACGGCCTCGGCGCCGGCGTCTGGACCCGCGACGGGTCGCGCGCCTTCCGCATGGGGCGTGGGATCGAAGCGGGCCGGGTCTGGACCAACTGCTATCACCAGTACCCCGCCCACGCGGCCTTCGGCGGCTACAAGATCTCCGGCGTCGGCCGCGAGAACCACCGGATGATGCTCGACCACTACTCGCAGACCAAGTGCCTGCTGGTCAGCTACGACCCCAAGCCGATGGGCTTCTTCTAGACCGATGGAGCGGGTTTTTGCCACCCCCGAGGCGGTGAAGACGATCGAGCTGCTGCGCAAAAAGCACGGCTCGATCGTCTTCCACCAGTCCGGCGGCTGCTGCGACGGCAGCGCCGCCATGTGCCTGCGGGCCGACGAGCTGCCCCCGGGCCCCAACGACATCGAGCTCGGCCGGCTCGGCGGCGTCGTCCCCTTCCTGATCGACGCCGAGCAGTACGAGCGCTGGGGCCGGCCCAATTTCCTCATCGACGTCGCCCCCGGGGCGGCGACCAGCTTCTCGCTCGAGGGCGCCGAGGGCGTCCACTTCGTCAGCCGCGCTCCGGCCCTGCGCTAAGACCGATCGGGCGGA
>JBFXEM010000270.1:0-4041 GCA_050180135.1 Solirubrobacterales bacterium
GCGTAGGTCGAGTCGGGACCGGCCACGGCGGCAGCATACGGTCGCGCTGGGATCGAAATCCACCGAACCCGTCTCAATCGAGCGCAAGGTGGATCTCGATCTCGACATCGATCTGTGGCGGGTTCTCGAATAGGCTTGGGCCATGCCTACCTACGACCTCAACGGGAAGGTGGCGCTGGTGACCGGCGCCGCCAGGGGCATCGGCTACGAGACGGCGCGCCAGCTGCACATGCGCGGTGCCTCGGTTGCGGTGCTCGACCTCGACGCGACCAGCGCCTCCGAGGCGGCGGAGCGGATCGGGCCGCGCGCCTTCGGGATCGGCGCCGACGTCACCGACCACGGCGCCATGCAGGCGGCGGTCGCCGCGGTGGTCGAGCGCTTCGGCGGGCTCGACGTCGCGATGGCCAACGCCGGCATCGCCCAGTCCCAGGTGGCGACCGTGCGCGGGATCGGCACCGAGGAGTGGGAGCGCGTCTTCGAGGTCGACCTGCTCGGCGTCTGGCGCACCGTGCGCGCGGTCCTGCCCCAGGTGGTCGAGCGCCAGGGCCACATCGTCGTCGTCGGCTCCGTCTACTCCTTCGCCAACGGCGTCTTCAACAGCCCCTACGCGGTCGCCAAGGCCGGGGTCGAGGCGCTCGGGCGCTCGCTGCGGGCGGAGCTGACCCCGCTCGGCGCCAGCGCCTCCGTCGCCTACTTCGGTTGGGTCGACACCAAGCTGGTGCAGGACGGCTTCAATCGCCCCCACTCCGAGAAAGTCCTCGCCAACTCACCGGACTGGCTGCTGAAGCGGATCCAGCCCGACGAGGCCGGCGCCGCCGTCGTGCGCGGGATCGAGGAACGCGCCCCCCGCATCTTCGCCCCCAAGTGGTGGCGCTACGTCTCGGCCATGCGCGGGATCCTCAACCCGATCCTCGACCGTCGCTTCGACCACGACAAGGCGATGATCGCGACGGTGCGCGAGATCGAGGCCGCCGCCGACGAGCAGGGCGCCGCCGCGGTCTCAGCCGTTACGCGTTAGCCGCTCGAGCGCGATCAGGACCGACTCGTAGGGCTCGCCGGTGGCGCGCTCGAGGCCGATCTCGCAGGTGCGGTTGCTGGAGAGGCGGGCGTCGAAGTGGCGGCCGGACAGCTCCTCGGCCTGGGGGCGGGTGGCGGCCTCGGTCAGCTCCGGATGGGAGATGCCGCGGTCGCCGGCGAAGCCGCAGCAGGTCGCCGAGGGGGCGACGTAGACCTCGTCGGCGAGGGTCTCGGCGAGGGCGCGGATCTTCGGGGTGAGGCCCATGCGGCGGGTGGCGCAAGTCGGGTGCACGGTGGCCGAGCCGGTCTTCTCGACGACCTCGAGCCAGGGCAGCAGGCGGTCGTGGGCCCAGGCGACTGAGTCGAGGATCTCCAGCTTCGCGAGGCGCTCGGCGTTGCGCTCGCTGAGCACGCCGGCCCCGGGCTCGACCGTCGCGTTGGTGCAGGAGGCTGCGTCGATCACGATCGGCAGCGCCCCCTCCCCGCTCCAGCGCCAGAGGCGCTCGACCATCTCGTTGGCCTTGAATCGGTGAGCCTCCAAGAACCCTTTCGAGCTCCAGGGCAGACCGCAGCAGCCGCCGACCACGTCGGGCGGGATCCAGACCGGCATCCCGGCTCGCTCGGAAACGGCGACCAGGGCCGCGGCGGGCGAGCCGGCGAAGATGCGGTTGGTGCAGGAGGGGACGTAGACGGCGGCGGCGCCGGTTTGGATCGTCACCGGCAGCTTGCTCGACGCCGCCCTCGGCAGCGCCCGGCTCCGCTTGGTGCGACGGGCGATCGGGCCACCGACCCGCAGGCCCAGCCGCGAGGCGCCCTCGACCAGGCCCCAGCGCTGCGCCTTGCGCAGGGCCGAGCGCTCCTCGCGCTCGGAGTGCTCGCGGTGGCGCAGCTCCTTGACCAGGGCGCCGGTGTCGATCCCGACCGGGCAGGCGATCTGGCAGGAGCCGTCGGCGGCGCAGGTTTGCAGGGCCTCGTACTCGAATTCCTTCTCCAGTGCCAGCCGCACCGGCGAGCTCTCGGGCTGGCGGGCGATCTCCCGGCGCAGCACGATCCGCTGCCGCGGCGTCGTCGTCAGGTCGCGGCTGGGGCAGACCGGCTCGCAGAAACCGCACTCCACGCAGGAGGTCGCGGACTCCTCGATCGGCGGCGTCGTCTTCAGGTTGCGCAGGTGGGCGCCGGGATCGCGGTTGAGGACGACGCCGGGCGAGAGCACGCCGCCGGGGTCGGCGAGCTGCTTGACCCGCCACATCAGCTCGGTCGCCCGCTCGCCCCACTCGCGCTCTACATAAGGGGCCATGTTGACCCCGGTCCCGTGCTCGGCCTTGAGCGAGCCGTCGTACTTGCCGACGATCAGCTCCACCAGCTTGCCCATGAAGGACTCGTAGCGGTCGAGGTCCTCCTGCTTGGCGAAGTCGGGGGTCAGCATGACGTGGAGGTTGCCGGCGGATGCATGGCCGGCGACACCGGGCAGGAAGCCGTGCTCGCCGAGCAGCGCCTGCAGGTCGCGGGCGCCCTCGGCGATCCGCTCCGGCGGCACGCAGACGTCCTCGACGATCAGCGCCGTGCCGGGCAGGCGCAGCTTGCCGATCAGCCCGTGCAGGCCCTCGCGCACGCGCCAGCTCAGCTCGATCTCCTCGAGCTCGCGGGAGAAGGCGATCGGGCGGATCGTCTCGTGCGCGGAGAGCAGCTCTTCGGCGCCGGCCACGTACTCGACCAGGCCGGCCTCCTCGTCGGCCCCGAACTCGACCAGCAGCACTGCCGAGTCCGGCGGCAGCTCTTTCCACTCCTGCGGCGCCCCGACCATGTTCCAGGCGGCGGTGATCAGGGCCGGCGCGACCATCAGCTCGACCGCGGTGGCGCCGGCGGCGACCAGGTCGGGGACCGGCGCGATCGCGGCGTCGATACTGGGGAAGTGGACCCAGGCGGTGGTGGTGATCGTCGGCAGCGGCACGGTCTCGAAGACGGCCTCGGCGACAAAGCCAAGCGTGCCCTCCGAGCCGACCAGGAGGCGGCGGAAGATCTCCAGCGGCTCGTCGGCGTCGAGGAAGGCGCAGAGGCGATACCCGGTCGTGTTCTTGATCGCGAACTTGCGGCGGATCCGCTCGCTGAGCTCGGCGTCGGCGCGGATCTCGTCGCGGATCGCTTCCAGGCCGGCGACCAGCTCCGGCTCGGCGGCGGCGAAGCGCTCGGCGGCGCCGGGGGCGGCGCTGTCGATCGTCGTCCCCGAGGGCAGCACGAAGGTGAGCGCGCGCACGGTCGAGTAGGAGTCCCTGGTGACGCCGCAGCGCATCCCGCCCGAGTTGTTGGCGATCACGCCGCCGACCGTGGCGACGTCGGTCGAGGCCGGGTCGGGGCCGAGCTTGCGCCCGTGCGGGGCGAGCACGCGGTTGGCGTGACCGAGGATCGTGCCGGGCTTGACCCGGGCGCGGGCGCCGTCCTTCTCGACCGCTACGCCGCCGAAGTGGCGGCGCACATCGATCAGGATGCCGTCGCTCTGCCCCTGCCCGTTGAGGCTGGTGCCGCCGGCGCGGAAGGTGACCGGGATCCCCTGCTCGCGGCCAAAGGCGAGCACCTTGGCGACGTCCTCGACGTCGCGGGCCATCACCACGGCGCGCGGGAAGAGCCGGTAGGGGCTGGCGTCGGAGGCGTAGCGGACGAGGTCTCCAGGGCTGCTCAGAACCCGGTCGGCGCCGAGCAGCGCCTCGAGTTCGCCGCGCAGCGGCTGGGCGACGCCGGCGGCGAGCGAATCAGGGGCGCGGTCCGTCGCCGGGGCCGGGGCGGTGGCGACGCCCTCCGTCATCTGTCCCCCGCCGGCGGTGGAAAAGACACTGATCGCTCCGCCCCGAACATGACTAGAACAGTGACATGCCCTGCTCGACCGGGACTTCCACCAGCTCGGGCTTGGATGAGGCGAGCGCGGTCGCCAGCGCGGCGGCGACTTCGTCGCGGTCGCGGGCGCGGTGGGCGCTGACGCCGTCGCCCTCGGCGACCGCGGCGCCATCGAGCGCGGGCAGGTCGAGGCCG
>JBFXEM010000271.1:0-3985 GCA_050180135.1 Solirubrobacterales bacterium
GGTGGATCCGCCAGGCGATCGCCCGTGCGCTCGCCGACAAGGCGCGGACGATCCGGATCCCGGTCCACGTGGTCGAGAAGCTGAACAAGATCGGCCGCGCCGAGCGCAAGCTGGTCACCGAGCTCGGCCGTGAGCCGACCCCGGAGGAGATCGCCGAGGTGACGGGGATCGATCCCGAGGAGGTCGACTCGATCAAGCGCTCCGCGCAGGCCCCGGTCTCGCTGGAGAAGCCGGTCGGCGACGAGGAGGAGTCCGAGTTCGGCCAGTTCATCGCCGACGAGAAGGCCGAGTCCCCGTTCGACCGGGCGGCCGACCTGCTGACCAAAGAGGCGCTGAAGGAAGCGCTGGAGAACCTCTCCTACCGCGAGCGCCGCGTGCTCGAGCTCCGTTACGGGCTCGGCGGCGAGCACCCGCGGACCCTGGACGAGGTCGGGCGGACGTTCAACGTCACCCGCGAGCGGATCCGCCAGATCGAGAACCAGAGCCTCAAAAAGCTCCAGAGCTTGGGCGAGGCTCAAAAACTGCGCGAGGTGGCGTAGCACCAGGGTTTAAGGCGTAGAACATCCCGGCCGATACAGGTCGGGATGTTCGACATCGACTCAGCCCTTCGCACGCTCGTCGAGCGGCAGGGATCGGACCTTCACGTCAAGGTCGATTCGCCGCCGATCGCGCGTATGCACGGTGAGCTGATCCCGCTCGAGGGGTTCGGCCCACTGAGCGACGCCGACACCGAGAAAGCGCTGCATGACATCGCCGAGGTGCGCTCGCTGACCGAGTTCGAGGACGACGGCGAGGCCGACTTCTCCTACGCGCTGCCGGGCGTCTCCCGCTTCCGCGTCAACACCTTCAAACAGCGCGGCTCGATCTCGATCGTCTGCCGCGCGATCCCGTTCGAGATCCGCTCGATCGACGAGCTCGGGCTGCCCGACGTGGTCCGCCTGCTGGCCGAGGAGCAGCGCGGGATCGTCCTCGTCACCGGCACCACCGGCTCGGGCAAGAGCACGACGCTGGCGGCGATGATCGACCACATCAACCGCACTCGCTCGCGGCACATCGTCACGCTCGAGGACCCGATCGAGTACCTGCACGCCGACAAACTCTCGATCGTCAACCAGCGCGAAGTCGGCTCGGACACCAAGAGCTTCGGCCGCGCGATGCGGCGGGTCCTGCGCCAGGACCCCGACGTGATCCTGATCGGCGAGATGCGCGACGAGGAGACCGTCCGCACCGCGCTGTCGGCGGCCGAGACCGGCCACCTCGTGCTCTCCACGGTCCATACCCTCGACGCGACCGAGACGATCAACCGGATCATCGACTTCTTCCCGCCGCACCTGCAGCAGCAGGCGCGGGTGATGCTCTCGGCGACCCTGAAAGGGGCGATCGCCCAGCGCCTCGTCCCCGACATCACCGGCGAGGGGCGGGTCCCGGCCTCGGAGGTGATGGTCGTCACCGGCCGCGTCCAGGACCTGATCCTCAACCCCGAAGAAACCGGCAAGATCACCGAGGTCATCTCCGAAGGCGAGTACTACGGGATGCGGACCTTCGACCAGTCGCTGCTGACCTATGCGATGGAGGGCAGGATCAGCGAGGCGACGGCGATGGACTACGCCTCCAGCCCGCACGACTTCAAGCTGATGCTGGCCGCCGGCGGCCAGCGGGCGAGCGGAATCGAGCAGCTGCAAGCGGAGCCGGCGGCGTGAGGCAGAAGCTGAACGAAAGCCAGGCGGCCCAGGTCGGCCTCGTCGCCGTCCTCGTCGTGATCGCGCTTGTCTTCTTCCTCAAATCGTCGGGCGGCGAAGAAGAATCGGCCGAATCGGGCGCGGGCCCGACGGTCGCGACCGTGAACGGCGTTCCCGGCAGCGGCGACTCCCCCGGCGAAGCGGTCGAAAGCGCGATCTCCAACCTCGAAGCCTCCGGCGGTTCCGCCAGTGCGACGGCGGCGCCCACCTCGCTGCCGGCACCGCCACCTCCGCCGGCACTGACCGCCGCCTACGACGCCGGCGATACCGTGGTCCTGCTGGTGGTCGACAACGGTGGTATCGACGACGCGAGGACCGAGGCCGCGGCTGAGCGCTTGGCGGGTATGCCCGGCGTCGCCTACTTCGAGGTGCCGGTCCGGCAACTGCCGCGCTATGCCGCGGTCACCGTTGGAGTCAACGTGAACCGGGTGCCGGCACTGGTCGTGATGCGACCGCGCGGGCTCAGCGGCGGCGTCCCCCAGGCGAGCGTGGACTACGGGTTGCAGACGCCGCAGACCGCGGTCCAGGCCGTTCACGATGCTTCCTACAAGGGCCCCGAAGCCACCTACCAACCGGATTGATCGCGTGAGCCCAGCGGACGGATCCCACTTTCCAAGCCACCTGCGGCCGGTCCCCGATTCGGGTGGCTCGGCCGCGCCGGCGCTGCCCGGGCCCGAGCAGAGCGGTCCCCCGGGTCTGACTCAGCCGCTGCATCGTGGCCACTCGCGGGGCTTCATCACCGATGTCCTGGTCGAGCTCGGCTACGCCTCCCAGGAGGTTGTCGCGGCGGCGATCGAGAGCGCCCGCGCGGCCGGGCGAACCCCGGAGTCGCTGCTGGTCGAGCAGGGCGCGATCAACGAAGACCAGCTCTCGCGTGCGACCGCCGAGCGCTACGGCCTCGACCACGTGGATCTCGCGGTCTACAACGTCGACGTTGCCGCGGCCGCCCTCTTCCCGGTGACGATGGCGCGTCGCTACTCGGCCGTGCCGGTTGGCTACGTGGACCAGCACACGCTGCTCGTAGCCGCCGCCGACCCCGCCAACGTGCTCGCGGTCGACGACATTCAGATCGCCACCGGCCTCGACTGTCACATCGCGGTCGCCGCCCGGACCGACGTCGAGTCGTTGCTGGCGCGGCTCGGCACGCTGCAGAGCGCCGCCGCCGAGGCGATCATCACCGAGGACGACGTCGCCGAGGAGCAGGCGCTGGCCGAAGTCAGCGACATGCAGGCCAGCGCCGAGGACGCGCCGGTGATCAAGCTCGTCTACAGCATCCTCGCGCAGGCGGTGGGGGAGGGCGCCTCCGACGTCCACCTCGAGCCCGAGGAGGGCGAGCTGCGGATCCGCTTCCGGGTCGACGGCGTGCTGAAGGAGTCCGCCCACGTGCCGAAGCGGATGATCGGCGCCGTGATCTCGAGGCTGAAGATCATGAGCGAGCTCGACATCGCCGAGAAGCGGGTGCCCCAGGATGGCCGGGTCAGCGTCTCGGTCGAGGATCGCCGCGTCGACCTTCGCGTCACCACCCTGCCGACCCAGCGCGGGGAGGGGGCGACGATCCGCATCCTCGACGAGAGCAACGCCCAGCGCTCCCTGGACGAGCTCGGCATGGACGGTTCCGCCCGCGCCCGCTTCGAGCACGCCTTCCGCCAGGCCTACGGCGCGGTGCTGGTCACCGGCCCGACCGGCTCGGGAAAGTCGACGACTCTGTACGCGGCCCTCACCGAGCTGAACGGGATCGAGAAGAAGATCATCACGATCGAGGACCCGGTCGAGTACAGGATCGACGGCATCAACCAGATGAACGTCAACCGCAAGGCCGGGCTCGACTTCGCGACCGGTCTGCGCTCGATCCTCCGCGCCGACCCCGACATCGTGATGGTCGGCGAGATCCGCGACGCCGAGACGGCTCGGATCGCGATCGAGGCGGCGCTGACCGGCCACATGATGCTGACCACCCTGCACACCAACGACGCCCCGGGGGCGATCGCCCGCCTCAACGAGATGGGGATCGAGCCCTTCCTCACCGCCTCGGCGGTCGACTGCGTGGTCGCCCAGCGCCTCGCCCGCAAGCTCTGTCCGGCCTGCAAGCGGCGCACGATCATCCCCGCCGCCGCCCTGGTCGAGGCCGGGATCCGGGTCGGGGCCGAGGTCGAGGCCTACGAGCCGGTCGGTTGCGCGCGCTGCACCCACAGCGGCTACCGCGGCCGGGTCTGGATCTACTCGGTTATGGGGTTGAGCGAACGGCT
>JBFXEM010000272.1:0-3985 GCA_050180135.1 Solirubrobacterales bacterium
TCATGGGTTCGCATGGGCACAGCCGGTTTCACCGAGCGCTGATCGGGTCGGTGTCCGAGAAGGTGCTGAGAACGAGCCGGCTTCCGGTGCTGCTGATGCGGGACGGGAAGGTGCCGGGGGAGCAGGGATAGAGAAGGGCGGGAGGGCGACCCGACCCCTCAGGCAACCGTCCCGAATCCCCCTCAATCCCCCCTCCCCGAGCTTGAAGGCGACCATCGCCGCTTTCTGTCCTGCGGCCACGGGCAACCCCGCCGGAGCCACGAGGGTGTCGCCGCTGACCATGACCCCCCCGTTGATCCCCGCCGGCAGGGTCCCCTGCCAGACTTCGCCGCCGGTCTTCGCGTCGAAGGCGTGGACGATGCCTCCGTAGCTGGTCGCGAAGACGAGGTCGTTGACGACGACCGGCGGGCCGTAGGCGGGGCCGTCGAACTGGGCGTCCCAGACCTCTTCGCCGCTGGCGATGTCCAGGGCGACGAGTTCGCCGGGCGGGCCGGACGCTTCGGCGCCGCTGATCTCGACACCCTCATTGACCGTCACCGGAGAGTTGACGACCGGCACGAAGACGGTGGTTTTGCTCGCCGCCGGGGGCGCGATCACGCCGCCCAGGTAGCCGGGGTAGACCACCCCACTCTTCAGCTTCGAGTAGAGGCCGCGCATCGCCAGCAGGCCGTCGTCGTCGCGACCGTTGTGCTTGCCGACCGGGGTCGACCAGACCGGCTTGCCGGTCCTCCGGTCGACCGCGGTCACGATCCCCGACTTGCCCGAGCCGATCGCCAGGTCACGGCCACCGCCGCTGGTGAGGATCGGTGGATTCTGGAAGTCCCAGTCGTAGAGATCGTGCGGCGTCTGCTGGTAGTACCAGACCATCCGCCCGGTCCTCGCGTTCAGCTTGACCATCGAGTTCGTGTAGAGGTTGGCGCCGGGGCGGCTCTTGCCCCAGGGGTCGGACTCAGTCCCCGGAAACGGTGCCGGGTTGCCGGTCCCGAAGTAGATCGCCCCTTCTTCGTCGAACGAGGGGGGGTACCAGAGGCCGCCGCCGGAGTTCTGCTTCTTGTCGCCCCAGAGGTCCAGCGGCACGGTGTTGAAGTGCCACGCCTCTTTGCCGGTCCCGGCGTCGAGCGCGTAGAGCACGCCGGCGCCGCCGCCCGGGTATTCCGCGTTGCTGTTGGCGGGGACGGTCGATACGTAGACCAGCCCTTCGCTGTAGCCGGGTGCGATGCTGATCGCTTCGCTGCCGCTGTTCTTGACCAGCGGCACCGCCCACAGCTCCTTGCCGGTTTCCTGGTCGAGCGCAAAGGCCTTTTCGGAGGTCGCGCCGAAGACCTTGCCGTCGGCGACGACGACGCCGTTGGGGCCGAGGTCGACATCGCGGAAGCGCTTCGTCCAGAGGACTTCGCCGCTGTCGAGGGAGATCGCCTGCACGTCGGACTCGAGATCCTGCGAGTAGATCACCTCGTTGGCGATCACCGGCGTCGCCGCGTAGGCGCCGAAGCTGCCCTGCGCGTTCAGCGGCAGTTCCCAGACGACGCCCAGGGAGGTGACCGAGCTGCGGTTGATCGGCCCGGCGACCGCGCGGGTGTTGGCGACGTCGACACCGGGATAGGCGGTCCCGTCGAAGCTGGGGTCACCGCCCCCGCTCGTTTCGTCCCCTCCACAGCCGGCGAGCACCGCCAGCGCGACCGCCAACAGCGCCAGAACGCTGGCGGCACGAACTCCCCTGGTTGGCGACTGAGACATCCCCCTGCTCCTCTCTAGTCGATCAGTACTGACCCCTGCTGCCGCGGCTCGGAGCCGGCGGCGTCGCCGCCGAGGCCCGGTAGATACGGCTGCAGAACACGGTTGGCGAGCAGCCCGAGGCTGCCGAGGTTGGCGAACCCGGGTCCCTGGCTGAGCCCGCCCAGACCCGGGACGTGCAGGCGGGGTTCCATCCCGACCAGCTCGAGCGCCCGGCCGATCGGGACCTCGGTCTGCGGCGGCCGGTCCCAGAGCGGGCCGGCGAGGCGCTCGACCTCGGCCCGCAGCTCGGCGGCGAAGAGGCCGCGGACCTGGGCCAGCAGATCGAAGCCGGTGCAGTTGACGACGAAGTCGTAGGGCGCGGCGACGATCCCGTCGGGGCCCTCGTATTCGAGCGCGACCCCCTCCCCGTCGGCGCCGACGTGGACCGCGCGGCCGACCTGGAAGGAACACTGCGAGTCGCCGGCGATCGAGGCCAGCGCGCCCATGTCGAAGACGCCGCGGTCGCAGTGCTTGACGAAGTCGCGGCGCGTCTGCAGGTCGAGGCGCTCCCAGCCGACGTCGTCGGGGTCGGCGAAGACGCGGTTCTCGAGGAAGCTCTCGCCGCGGCTCAGCGGCAGCAGCGGCGTGTAGACGGTGATCCGCACCCGCGGCCGGAAGGCGCGCAGGAAGATCAGCGCGCTGAGCGCGCTCTCGCCGCCGCCGATGATCGCGATCTCGGCCTCGGCCTCGGTCGGGATCCGGGCGAACTCGTCGCGGCTGCTGTCGCAGTGGAAGACGCGCCCGGCGACGTCCGGGTCGGCCGGGAAGTCACGGTGCACTCCGGGCCCGGTGAGGATCAAGCCGCGACCGCGGTGGCGGACCGGGTCGCCGGGATCGCCGGGTTCGGCGACCTCGATCTCCCAGCCGTCGCCCTCGGCCGTCAGGCCGACCCGCGCGACCCGGCCATGGAAGTGGGAGATGCCCTCCGTCGCCCGGTCCATCACCCAGCCCAGGTAGGCGCCGTAGTCGCGGTGGCGGATCGGCGGCGACTCGCGGTTGACCCAGGGCGCGTAGGTTTCGCGCTCGATCGCGTAGCGCTGCCAGGTGAAGGGGAGCAGGGCGCCGTCGATCGCATCGCCCAGCCTGGCGCCGAACTGGCGGCGCGAGCGGTACGGGAAGCCGACGTCCTTGATCGGCGGGATCGCCAGCGGCTCCTCGCCCGAGGTCATCCCGTTGCGGCCCAGCCAGGAGGCGGCGGGCTCGGCCTTCTCGACGATCGTGACGCTGAGCGGGCCGAGTCCGAGCTCGTTCAGCACGTGAACCTTGGCCGAGATCGCCGCCGCCTTGGCGCCGGCGCCGACGATCAGCAGGTCGGATTCCGTGGGGGCCTGCGAGCTGGTCTTCATGGCCTCTACCAGGCGGCCGCGATGGCCGAGCTGTCGGGACGACCGTCGCGGCGGGGCTCGGCGATCACGAGCCCGCTCTGGTCCGGGCTGAATGAGATGGCTCCGCGGCGCGCACGCTCGTCGCGGCGCGCCGCGGAGCGCAGCTCAACCTGGGAGAGGACGACCGAAAGGACGCGCTTCATCTCCATTTCGGCGAAGCTGGCGGCAAGGCAGCGGCGGACGCCGCCGCCGAAGGGGATCCAGGTGTAGGTGCCCGGCGGCTGTTCGAGGAAGCGCTCGGGCCGGAACAGGCGCGGCCGCTCGTAGTGGCGGGCGCTGCGGTGGATCAGGTGGATGCAGGGGGCGACCGTGGTCCCGGCCGGGAGCTCGTGGCCGCCGAGCCGCAGCGGCTCCAGCAGGCGGCGGACGACGACCGGGACCGGCGGGCGCAGCCGCAGCGTCTCCTTGACCACCGCGTCGAGGTAGGAGCCGTCGCCGTCGAGCGCGTCAGCGCGGGCGCGCGCCAGGGTCTCGGGGTTGCGCAGCATCCGCTCGAAGGCCCAGGAGAGCGAGGTCGAGGTCGGGCCGTCGCTGAGCAGGGTGACGAGTTCGTCGCGTAGGTCGCCGTCGGAGAGCGGCGAGCCGTCCTCGTAGCGAGCGTGGACCAGCATCGAGACGATGTCCTCGCGGTCCGGTTCGGCGCGGCGCCGGCGCACCTCCTCCATCACCGCCTGCTCGACCGGCTCCATCGTCTCGCGGTAGCCGCGGCTGGCGGCGATCCGGTCGGGCCCGACCACGGCCAGCAGGGCCAGGTTGCGCGGTTCGTTCATCCAGGTGGTCAGGGTCCGCAGCCGTTCGCGCAGCACCCCCAGGCGCGGCTCGGG
>JBFXEM010000273.1:0-3979 GCA_050180135.1 Solirubrobacterales bacterium
GCCCGCGGCCCGAGGTTCGGCTTAGCTAAGCGCCTCGATCGTCCCAGCCAGCTCGAAGTCCGCCGCAGTCAAACCACCCTCGGAGTGACTCGACAGCGAGACCGTGACCTTGTCCCAGGAGATCTCGAGGTCCGGGTGGTGGTTCATCGCCTCGGCCGGGGCGACCAGCTTCTCGACGAAGGCGACCGAGCCGACGAAATCGCCGCAGCCGAACTCCTTGACGATCGCCTTGCCGGCGCGGCTCCAGCCGGGCAGCTCGGCGAGCCTGGACTCGATCTCGGTGTCGGCGAGCAGCGTCATCGCCCTATCGTTTCAGGCCGGGGTGGAACTCGCCGGTCACCGTCAGGGCGTCATCACGATCTTCAGCGCTTCGCGGGCGTCGTACATCCTGTAGGCCTCGGGGGCCTCGTCAAGCTTCATGTGGTGGCTGACCAGCGGCGCCGGGTCGAGCTTGCCGGCCTCCAGCAGCGCCAACACCCTGTCGACGTGAGCGATCACGTTTGCGACGCCGAGCCGCAGCGAGAGGCCCTTGAGCCAGGCCAGCCCGAGCGGAATCTCGGCCCGGCCGGCGTAGGCGCCGATCCCGGAGACGGTACCCACGTCGCGGCAGAGGCTGACCGCCAGCGCCAGCGGCTCCGGGTTGCCGACCGCGTCGACCGCGAGGTCGACACCGGCGCCGCCGGTGGCCGCCCGCACCTCACTCTTCGGGTCCTGCTCGGTCAGGTGCAGCGGCGTCGCCCCGAAGGAAGCGGCCATCGCCAGCCGCTCCTCGACGGTGTCGATCGCGAAGACCTGGACGGCGCCCGCGGCCAGCGCGCACTGGACCGCGCAGAGGCCGACCGGCCCCAGCCCGAGCACCGCGACGGTGTCGCCCGCCTCCATGCCGCCGTAGGAGATCGCGTGGAAGCCGGTCCCCATCACGTCGCCGGCAAAGAGGGCGACATCGGAGCTGACCGAGTCCGGAACCCGGCGCAGGGTGAGGTTGGCCCGCGGCACAAGCAGCCGCTCCGCCTGGGCGCCCTGGAGGTTGCCGAGGTGGGAGCCGTGGCCGAAGGTCTGGCCGTTGGCGCAGCGATGGTAGTCGCCGCGCAAGCACGGCGTGCAGGTCGCGCAGGCGGTGTGGAAGCAGCCGACCACGCGGTCGCCGACGGCGACCCGGTCGACGTCCTCGCCTGTCGCCAGCACGGTGCCGACGAACTCGTGCCCGATCGTGAACCCCTGCTCGACCGGAAAGCGGCCGTGGTAGATGTGGAGGTCCGAGCCGCAGACGGCGCTGGTCTCGACCGCGACGATCGCGTCGTCGCCGGCCGCCAGCTCCGGCTCCGGCCGCTCCTCGACACTCACCTGCTCGGGACCCTGGAAGGTGACGGCACGCATGCCGCAACCGTACCGGGCGAGGGCCCAATCGACGCCAACCATCCCGTGGTTCCTTTCGGACCCCACAGGCGAAATAGGAACCACGCGGTACCGGCCTTCAATCCCATGGTTCCTTTCGGAACCCACAGGGGATTAGGGAACCACGGGATGGGGAGCTAGACGCTGACGCCGGCGACCTGGAAGCGGCTCTGCCCGTCGCCGTCGGGGCTGGCGGTCTCGGCGATCCGCGATTCCAACGCCAGCTCCTTCTCGAAGTCGGCCGCCTCGCCGTGCTGGAAGGAGACGTCTTTGCCCTCGAGCAGCTCGATGAAGACCTCGACGAAGCGGGCGTCGAGCTGTTTGCCGGCGACCCGTCGCAGCTCGACGATCGCGTCGTAACTGGACATCGGCGTCCGGTAGGAGTCGCGGGCGGTCATCACGTCGTAGGTGTCGGCGACGGAGATGATCCGCGAGAGCTCCGGGATGTCGTCCCCGGCGAGGCCGCGGGGATAGCCTTTGCCGTCGATCCGCTCGTGGTGGGCGAGGATGATCTCCGCCACCGGCCCGTAGCCGTCGAGCGAGGAGACGACGCGGGCGCCCTGCTGGGGATGGCGCTTGATCAGCATCCAGTCCTCGTCGGTGAGCGGCACGTTGGCCTTGAGGATGCGGTCGGGAAGGATGAACTTGCCGATGTCGTGCAGCAGCGCGGCGATGTGGACGAGCTCCTCCTCGCGGCGCGAGAAGCCGGCCCGCTGGGCGATCGCCCGCGAGTAGCGAGCGACGGCGGCGGAGTGGCGGGCGGTCATCTGGTCGCGCAGGTCGAGGGTGCGCAGCATCGCGCTCAACATCCCGACCTGGAAGCTGGCCAGCTGCTTGGAGCGCAGCTCCAGTTCCTCGGCCCGTTGCTGGGAGAGCAGCAGCTGCCCGAGCAGGTACTGGAAGGTGATCAAGACGACGCCGAAGAGGGCGATCGCGGCGATCCCGATCACGTGGTAGATGAAAGCGACCGCGATCGCCATCATCGCGCTGGCGAACTCGGAGGGCAGGACCGGCGGCAGGACCTTCAGCTTCTCGCTGAAGCGGACCCGCTCCAGGTAGGCTCCGTAACCGGCCGTCATCGCGAAGTTGATCGCCAGCACGATCTGGAAGAGGGCGAAGACGAGGACGTAGAAGATCGGTTCCCCGGCGTCGATCCCGGCCTGCTGGGTCACCTCGAGGAAGGCGAGACCGCCGACCAGCGGGAAGGTCGCGTAGGTGAGCAGGTTGTTGAGCAGGTCGTGCGGGGCGTCGCGCCAGCGCAGCCAGCCGATCGCGATCGTCATCACGCCCAGCAATGCGGCCGGGGTACCGCCGAGGAAGACCATCGCCAGGACGAGGGCGAGGAAGCTGCCGGAGATCTTGATCTGGGCGTTGGTGGTGATCGCGGTCAGGTCGCTGAACGCGGCGAAGGCGAAGAGGACCAGCAGCAGGCCGAGGTTCCAGTTGCCCTGAGGGGCCTCGACGATTGCCACGCCGACGACGACGACCAGCGCCACCGCCTGGAGGGCGATTACTCTCGGGGTGGGTCGTTCGGCGGGCATCTTCTGGGTATCGGCAGCTTGGTCGAGAAACCGGATTGGCTCCGGATTCCCCGACCGCCGAGCGTTCCCTGCGTCTGCGATGAATCGCTCGGAAAATGGACTGGTGAGAAGACGTTAGCGCCGACTTGCACTCCGAATGGCCACAAATCGGCAGATATTCCAGGGGGAAAGCGATCTTGCAGAGCCCAGAACGTGCGAAAGGCGCCCTTTCGGACGCCCTTCGAAACTGCTTCGCGGAACTTCTGGAGCTCCGCTCTTCAAGTCAAATTAGCGACGGAAACCCATTATGCCTGCTCCCTTCATATGGATTTGAAGCCCAAAGACCTGTGCGTGGTCCTTCGAAACTCGTGCATTTCCTGGACGAAGTTGTAGCACAACCTTCCGGAAACTTGTGCATCTGCAGGAAATCTTGTGCAGATATCGATTAGGACATAAAGCCAGCCATGCCTAATTCCGGACTCAGCGCCCCCCTTCGCCGCCCTCTTTTCCGGCGTCTGGCGGCGACCTACGCGATCAATGAGCTGGGCGACTGGATGGGCCTTATCGCGCTCTCGGTCCTCGTCTACGACGAAACCGGCAGCGCCCTGGCGACGGCCGCGCTCTTCATCGGGACCGGGTTCCTGCCGGCGATCCTGGCCCCGATCCTGGTCGCGAGGGTTGAGATCCCCTCCCCCCGCTACGCGCTGCCGGTTCTCTACTGCGCGGAGGCCGCGGCCTTCGGCGGCCTCGCCCTGCTGGCGCTGAACTTCTCGCTGGTGGGCGTCGTCCTCCTCGCCGCGATCGACGGCGCCCTGATGCTCGCCGCCCGCTCCCTGACCCGGGCCGTCGCCGCGTCGCTGCTGGAGCCGTCGGGTGAGCTGCGCGCCGGCAACGCGATCCTCAACGTCGCCTTCACGGGCGGCGCCGCCGTCGGCCCCGCCCTCGCCGGCCTGATCGTCGCCGGCTTCGGGGTGCCGACCGCGCTTCTGCTCGACGCGATCTCCTTCTATCTGATCGCCTGGATCCTCTTCACCGCCGGCGCGATGCCGCGGGCTGAGCCCGAG
>JBFXEM010000274.1:0-3942 GCA_050180135.1 Solirubrobacterales bacterium
TACTCGTTCTTCTCATCAAGCCGGAAGGCTTGTTTGGCATCAGGGCAAGGGTGTGAGCGAGGTGGCAGTCGAGGTAGCCAGCACGTCCGACGCGCAAGTAGCAGCGCTTGAGCAGACGCGGTCGCGGCGCAGTCGCTCCTCGGCGATCGCGAGGTGGGGAGGCCCGCTCGTCGCGCTCGGCGCCTTCCTGCTCGCGATCAGCTTCATCGAGGACTCCTACCTCGCTCGCATCGCCGCGCTGATGTCGTTCTGGGTCGTCGTGAGCATGGCGTGGAACCTGATCGGCGGCTATGCGGGGCAGGTGTTCCTGGGCAACGCCGCCTTCGTCGGTCTCGGCGCGTACGCGTCCGTGATCCTGCTGAAGGATCACAACGTCACGCCCTGGCTCGGGTTCCTCGCGGCGGCGGTCGTGTGCACGATCGCCGCGCTGCTCACGGGCATCCCGACGCTCCGGTTGACCGGGATCTACTTCAGCCTCGCGACGCTCGCCTACCCCCTGGTGCTCCAACCCATCGCAACATGGGCGGGGTACCACGAGGTGCTCATCCCGGCCCGATCGGACGAGCTCTATGCACTTCAGTTCCGCGACCTGCGTTGGTACGCCGTCATCTTGGCTGTGGTAGCGCTCGGGCTCTGGTACGCGACGGGCGCAATCGAGCGATCGCGCTGGTTCGTGCAGCTGCAGGCACTCCGTCACGACGAGGCGGCAGCGCGATCGACGGGGGTGAGCGCGTTCCGGCTCAAGCTCGCCATGTTCGTGCTGAGCGCCGTGTTCTCCGGCATTGCCGGCGTCGTCTACGCGCAGATGCTGTTCGTCGTGTCGCCCGAGACCGTGTTCGGGTTCGGGATCATCATCCAGACCCTCGTCATCTGCTTCCTCGGCGGTGTCGGACGCAGGTCCGGGCCGATCCTCGGGACTCTGCTGCTCGTGCCATTGGTGCAGTACCTCGACGAGGAGTTCAGCGACGTCGCCGGAGCATCCAACCTCGCCTACGGCCTGATCCTGATGTTCGTCATCATCCTCATCCCGAACGGCCTCATCGGTTCCGGGATCGTGCAGCGGTTCGCCGGTCGCCGTGAGCTGGTCGAACCACCGAGCGACGACGAGGTCGGCTCCGTCGCCGGCAAGGCCGACGCGACCTCGCTTCGGCTGTCGACCCCGGCCGAGGCATCGGCGCCGATCCTGGAAGCCGTCGACGTCTCGAAACGCTACGGCGAGGTGGCGGCGGTGCAAGGCGTGTCGCTGGCGATTCGAGCCGGCGAGTTCGTTGGCGTCGTCGGGCCGAACGGCGCCGGAAAGACCACGCTGTTCGACCTCATCACCGGGTTCCAGACACCGACGAGCGGCACCATCCAACTGCGCGGCTCCGACGTCACCTCCTGGGGCCCAGACAAGCGGGCTCGCGCCGGCATCAGGCGCACGTTCCAGATCGCCCGCCCGTTGGGCGAGCTCACCGTGTTCGAGAACGCTGTCCTAGGCGCGCAGCACCAGGTGGAGGGCGGGGAGGACAAGCGCGAGCTGGCGCTCAACGCCCTCGCGACCGCTGGCCTGATCGACCGGGCCGACACCCTCACCTCCGCACTGGTTCCCTCGCAGCTGCGCCTTCTCGAGCTCGCTCGCGCGCTTGCAGGGCGTCCAGCGCTTCTGTTCCTCGACGAACCCTTCGCAGGGCTCGACATCCGCGAGCGCGACGGGTTCGTCGAAGTGTTGAAGGGATGCTGCCGAGCGGGGCTCACCATCGTGCTCGTCGACCATGACATCCGAACTGTCGCGGCGTCGGTCGAACGGTTGTTCGTCCTCGACAACGGCAGCGAGATCGCCTGCGGCGACCCACAGGCCGTCATCCGCGACCCCGCCGTGGTCGACGCCTACTTGGGAGCGAGGTGGCACGGTGCTGAAGGTTGAGAACGTACGCGCCGGCTACGGCGCCGTGACGGTCCTGTTCGACATCTCCATCGAGGTCGCCGATTACGAGTTCGTCTGCGTGCTTGGCCCGAACGGCGCCGGCAAGACGAGCCTGCTGCGAGCGATCATGGGCGGCAACCGCCTGAGCGCCGGTTCGGTGACCTTCGATGGCACGGCGCTGCACACGCTGCCCGAGGATCGCCGGGCCGGGCTCGGTATCGGGTACGTGCCGGAGGGTCGGCACGTGTGGCCCTCGCTGACGGTCGAGGAGAACCTCCGGCTGGGAGCGTGGGCGCGCCGCCGCGACCGGGGGCTTGTAGGCGAACAGATGGACCGGGTGCTCGAGTTGTTTCCCCGGCTGCAAGAACGCTTTCGGAGTCGTGGTGGAGTCCTGAGCGGCGGCGAGCAGCAGATGGTGGCGATCGGACGGGCGCTGATGTCGAGCCCGCGCCTGATTCTCATCGACGAGCCGTCGATCGGCCTCGCGCCGGTCGCCTACGAGGCGGTGTTCGAGGCGCTCTCCCGCCTGCAGAAGGAGTCTGCTGTCGCCGTCCTCCTGGTCGAGCAGAAGGTGCAGGAGGCGCTGAGCCTATGCGAGCGCGCGTACATCCTCACCGGCGGGTCCATCCAGACGAGCGGTTCCACCGACGAGATCAGCGCCGGCGAGGCCATCGAGATGGCGTACTTCGGGTGACCACCGCGAGAGGAGAGTGACGTGACGGAGGCCGACGAAGCGGTGGAGGAGGAGACACTGGTCACGGGATGGCAGGGTCGCTTCTTCGACGACTTCTCGCCGGGCCAGGTCTACCGACACCCGCAGGGCCGCACGGTGAGCGAGGCCGACAACACGTGGTTTACCCTCCTCACGAACAACAGCCACCAGGCACACTTCAACACCGACTACGCGAGCAAGACCCCGTACGGGCAGCTGCTGGTCAATAGCTGCCTGACGCTCGCCATCGTCACCGGGCTGACGGTGAGCGACCTGAGCGAGAACGCCATCGCCAACCTGGGGTGGGAGGACGTCCAGCTCCCGAACCCGGTGTTCGTCGGCGACACGCTGTACGCCGAAAGTAGATGCCTAGCCACGCGGCCGTCGAAGTCGCGACCTGGGTGTGGGATCGTGCGCTTCTCGACCCGGGGGTTCAAGCAGGACGGTACGACCGTCATGACCTTCGAACGATCGATTCTCGTGTACGGCCGCGATGCCTCGCCGCGGGCGAGGGGTGACCGGTGACGGCGGCGCGTGCGGGCGCTGCCCGTCCTAGCCTCGGCATCACCTGCAGCGGGAACTTCTTCGGGTTCGACGTCCTCCGCGCCGTCGAAGACCTCGGGTTCGACGCCTTCTACACCGGCGAGCACTTCATCTACGACAAGGGGATTCAGGATGCGCTGCCCGTCCTCGGCGCGGCCGTCGGCGCCACCAGCCGCATCGCGATCGGGTCGGCAGCGTTCATCGCCCCGCTCTACCCCCCGATCCTTCTGGCGAAGGCGTGCAGCTCGCTCGACGTGCTCAGCGGCGGCCGGCTGATCGCCGGCATCGGTGTCGGCGGTGAATTCCCGGCGGAGTTCGAGGCGTTCGGCATTCCCACGGCCAAGCGCGGGGCGCGGTGCGATGAGGTGATCGATCTCCTCCGGGCGTTCTGGAGCGGCGACGCCGTCGCCTACCACGGCGAGTTCTACGACCTCGACGTACCGGGGATCGAGCCGCCCCCAGTGCAACAAGGTGGCCCGCCGATCTGGGTCACCGGCCGCTCGAATCCGGCCATGCGGCGGGCGGCGCTGCGCGGCGACGGGTTCATGCCGTACCTCGTCTCGGCCGATTCGTACGGCCAACGGGTCGCGTTCATCACTTCGGAGGCGGCGAAGGCTGGCCGCGAGCTCCCGGGCGACTACGCGTGGGGCGTCCGCATCGAGATGTGCGTCGCGGACGACGACCAGACCGCGAACCAGCGGGTGACCGACGCGCTGTCGTGGAGGTTCGGCAAGCCGTTCGCGCCCGCGCAGGCGGAGCGCTACTCCATCGCCGGGACGGC
>JBFXEM010000275.1:0-3939 GCA_050180135.1 Solirubrobacterales bacterium
TCGAGCCGGCGCAGCGCCTCCGGGTCGATCCCCGGCTCGGCCTGGACGATCCCCTGCTCGAAGTGCAAGCGCGGCGCCCGCACCGCCGCCTCCACCGACATGGCCTGCTCGACCACGCGGACCACGGTCTGCAGGATCGCCGAGCGGATCCGGTTGGAGCCGGCGCTGCCGACGCCGAGCACGATCTCGCCCTCGCGGAGGGCGATCGTCGGCGCCATCATCGAGGAGACCCGGCGGCCCGGCTCGATCTGGTGGAAGCCGTGGGGATTGAGGTCCTCCTCGCCGAGCATGTTGTTGAGGATCACGCCGGTCCCGGGCACCAGCACGCCGGACCCGGACCCGTTGGAGCAGGTGACGCTGGCGCAGGTGCCCTGCTCGTCGAGGACGGAGACGTGGGTGGTCGAGCCGAACAGAGAGGCGGCGGCGAGGTCGAGACCGGCGGGGTCGAGGAAGTCGGCCTCCATCCCCTCCTCGTGCAGGGCCTCGGCGAACTCGAGGCTGCGGCGGTCGTTGGCGGCGGCCAGCGACGCGACCAGCTGCTCCGGTCCGCTGTGCGGCCCGAGCCGCTCCAGCAGCCCGAGGCTGTAGGCGAGCAGGATGCCGCCCGAAGACGGAGGCGGGTTGGTGAAGACCTCGGTGCCGCGGAACTCGGTCGCGATCGGGCGCCGCTCGACGGCCGCATACGCGGCGAGATCGGCGGTCCCGAGCGTGCCGCCGTGGCCGGCGACGAACCCGGCGATGGCGGCGGCGACCTCGCCGCGATAGAACGGCTCCGCCCCTTCGACCGCGAACCGTTCCAGCGCTTCGGCCAGCTCGACGAAGCGAAAGACGTCGCCCTCCCGCAGGCGCTCGCCGCCGGGCGCGTACAGCTCGCGGGTGCCGGGCAACCGCTCGTGAATCGGCGCCAGGATCTCCAGCAGGTACGCCTGCTGCGCGTTGACCGGCGCCCCGTCGCGGGCAAGCCCGATCGCCGGCGCGGCCAGCGCGGCCAGCGGCATCGTCCCGAACCGCTGCAGCGCCCCGACCAACCCGGCAGCCGTGCCGGGCACGCCGCAGGAGGCGGGCCCGACGTAGAACGTCTGCGAGGTCTCGGCGTCGAAGTGGACCGGGACCGGCACCAGCTCGGCCTGCCGCTCGATTCCGTCGAGCCCAGGTGCCGCAACGAAGAAATCGACCAGGGCGATGTCCTCTCCCTGTCCACCCCCTCGGTGGACGAGCATGTAGCCGCCAGCGCCGAACCCGGTCAGCGGGCTCTCGACCGCGAAGGAGGCGAGCACGGCCGCGACCGCGGCGTCGACCGCGTTGCCGCCTTCGCGCAGCACCTGGGCGCCGGCCTCGGCGCTGAGCGGATGGCCGGCCGCGACTACCCCGCCCATGAGGGGTGCTCGCTAGCCCGGCAGGAACTCTGGGACGTCTATGCCCAGGTCGCCACCGCGCTCGTTCGAGCGGCCGGAGCGGCGCTCGCCGGGAGCGTCTTTGGTGCGGCGAATCGTCGGCTCGGCGGCGCGCCTCTGCGGAGCCGGGCGGCCGTCGAAGCGGGTGGCGACGACGGTTACCCAGATCTGGTCGGTGAGCTCGTCGTCGACGTTGGCGCCGAAGATGATGTTGGCGTCCGGGTGGGCGGCCTCGCCGACCACCTTGGCGGCCTCGGAGACCTCGACCAGCGAGAGGTCGGAGCCGCCGGTGATCGAGAGCAGGATCGAGCGCGCGCCCTCCATCGAGGTCTCCAGCAGCGGCGAGGAGATCGCTTTTTCGGCGGCGAGGACAGCGCGGTCATCGCCGTAGGCCATGCCGATCCCGAGCAGCGCCCGGCCGGCGTCGGACATGATCGTCCGCACGTCGGCGAAATCGAGGTTGATCACGGCCGGCAGGGTGACGAGGTCGGAGATCCCCTGCACGCCCTGGCGGAGGACGTCGTCGGCCACCTGGAAGGCCTCGACCATCGAGGTCTGCTGGTCGAGCACCTGCAGCAGGCGGTCGTTGGGGACGACGATCAGGGTGTCGACCTCGGCCGCCAGCTCCTCGATCCCCTTGTTGGCCTGGTCGCCGCGGCGGCTGCCCTCGAAGCTGAACGGCTTGGTGACGATGCCGACGGTGAGGGCGCCGACCTCGCGGGCGAGGCGGGCGACGACCGGGGCCGCGCCCGAGCCGGTGCCACCGCCGGCGCCGGCGGCGACGAAGACCATGTCCGAGCCCTTCAGCAGGCGCTTGATCTTGTCCTGCTCCTCGAAAGCCGAGCGGTGCCCAACGGCGGGGTCGGCGCCGGCACCAAGGCCGCGCGTCTGCTCCTCGCCGATGTGCACGGTGACGTCGGCGACGCAGAGCTGCAGCGACTGCAGATCGGTGTTGACCGCCATGAACTCGACCCCGGGGATGCTGGCATCGACCATGCGGTTGACCGCGTTGACGCCGGCGCCACCGACACCGACGACCTTGATCACCGGCTGGTGGGGCTCGCCGCTGCCGGGCGGCTCGTAGGCCGGCTCCTCGCGCCCGTAGCGCGGGTTCGCGGTGGAGAAGTCCTCGCGCCGCATCGGCTCCTCGGAGAAGACCCGCTTGAGGCGTTCCGGAGCTGACTCGGCGGAGCTCTCGGCGACCGGCTCGGGCTCGGAGTCCTGGTCGAAGAACGGAGCCTCGGACACCAGCTCGGTCTGGGGCTCGGGCTCTGGGGCCGGCGGCTCCTCGGCTACCGGCTCGGCGGCCGGCGGCTCGGCCGGCGCGGCATCCTCTTCGGCCTTGCGGGCCTCGGCGGGATCCTCGCGCCCGTAGCGCGGGGCGTCCTCGGAAGTGGAGCGGAAGAGATCGGCGAGGGGACCCTCGCGCATGCTTGCCCGCTTGTTACGCCGAGCCATTCGCCAGGACCTCCTTCGCCAGCTCCCGGTAGTAGTTCGCGGCGCTGCTGCCGGAATCGTACTTGAGGACGCTAGCGCCCTTGACGGGCGCCTCGGCGAATTTGATCGCCTTTTTGATGCGGGAGCGGAAAACGAGGTCGCCGAAATTCTCCTCGAGGATCTCCACCGCCTCCTTGGCGTGGACGGTCCGCGAGTCCAGCATCGTCGGCAGGATGCCCTCGATGCGAACGTCTGGGTTGAGATTCTCCTGAATCATCTTCAGCGTGTTCTGCAGCTGCACCAGCCCGCGCATCGACAGATACTCGCACTGGACGGGGACGATCACCTTGTCGGCGGCCGTCAGCGCGTTGATCGTCAGCAAGCCTAGGCTCGGCGGCGTGTCGATGCAAACGAAGTCGTAGTCGCCCTCGACCTCCTTCAGCGCCTTCTCCAGCGAGCGCTCGCGGCCGATCTTCGTGCTCATCGCGATCTCGGCCCCGGCCAGGTCGATCGAGGCAACGGCGATGTCGATCTCGCGCTTGACGATGATCTCGGAGATCGGCATGTCGTTGACGAGCACGTCGTAGAGGCTCTTCTCGACCTTGTCGGGATCGATCCCCTGGCTCATCGTCAGGTTGCCCTGCGGGTCGAGGTCGACGCAGAGCACGCGGTAGCCGGACTCGGCGAAGGCGACGGCGAGGTTGAGCGTCGTCGTCGTCTTGGCGACGCCGCCCTTCTGGTTGGCGAAGGCGTAGACCTGGGCGGCCTTGACCGGCACCTCGGCCTCCTGACGCTGCTCGGCGATGAAGTCGAGTCGGGTCGGAGCGATCAGGTCGACGGCTTTGATCCTGCCGTCGTTCTCGCTCTCGTCGTCTTCCTCGACCTCGATCGCTGCCGCGGGCTGCGGCGGCGGCGCTGCCGCCGGCTCGGCCTCGATCTCGGGCTCAGGGGCGAGCTCGGCAACCGGCTCCGGGGCGGCCTCGGGCGCCGCTTCGGCATACCCGTCTGAATCCTCGTAGTCGTCCGAGTAGGTCTCCTGCTCGTATGAATCGGAGTACGCGGGTGCGAAATCGTCCTCAGACGGACGCTCCGGTACGGCTTCCTCCAT
>JBFXEM010000276.1:0-3932 GCA_050180135.1 Solirubrobacterales bacterium
GCCCCTAGCGCGTCTTCGAAGCGGGTCTCGATGCGGTGGGTCAGCTTGGTCTCGCCGTAGGCGGTCCGCAGGGGCAGTAGCCGCAGACCGCGCACCGAATCGCTCCCAACGCGCTCGCCGAGCATCTGCAGGCCGCCGCAGACGCCGACGACGCGCCCGCCGCGACCGGCGTGGGCCTGGACGGCGCGGTCGATCCCGCGCTCGCGCAGCCAGGCCAGGTCCTCGACCACGTGTTTGGACCCGGGGAGGACGACGAGGTCGGCGCGCTCGACGTCCGCCGGGTTGGTTGCCCAGTGCACCGCCGCCACCTGCTCGAGCAGCTTGAACTCGTCCAGGTTGGAGGCCATCGGGTAGCGCACGATCTCGACCCGGGACAGATGCGACGCGGCCGGGGCGGGGTCGGCGGCGCCGTCCTCGTCGGGCAGGTCGTGGCTGAGCCAGGGCACCAGGCCGAGGATCGGCATCCCGGTCAGCTCGGCCAGCTTTTCGGGCGCCGGCGCCAGCAGCTCCGGGTCGCCGCGGAACTTGTTGAGGACGAAGCCGGCCAGGCGGTCCCGGTCGGCTTCGCCCAGCAGCGCCCAGGTGCCGAAGAGGTGGGCGAAGGCGCCGCCGCGGTCGATGTCGGTGACCAGCAACACGGCGGCGTCCGCCGCTCTGGCCGCCTTCAGGTTGGCGAGGTCGATCTCGCTCAAGTTGATCTCCGCAGGGCTGCCGGCTCCCTCCAGGATCACCAGCTCGAACTCCTCGCGCAGCGAGGCCAGGGACTGCTCGGCCGCCGGCCACAGGTGCGGTGCCCGCTCGCGCCAGGGCAGCGCGCCGACCCGCCGGTCGACCTGTCCGCGCACGATCACCTGGCTCTGCGTCATCCCCTCGGGCTTGATCAGGACCGGGTTCATCCGCACGTCGGGCTCGACCCCCGCGGCGAGCGCCTGCAGGTACTGGGCGACGCCGATCTCGCCGCCCTCTACCACCCGCGCGTTGTTCGACATGTTCTGCGCCTTGTAGGGCGCGACCCGCACGCCCTGGCGGGCGAAGTGGCGACAGAGCGCGGTCGTGATCAGGCTCTTGCCCGCCCAGCTCGACGTCCCCTGGACCATCAGGGCCTTCAAGCGCGCCTCATCCTCCCGTAGCGGTGCCCGCGGCGCTCAGGCGCGGACCGGCCTCACTCGTCGTCGACCCGCGGCAGCTGCCGCCCGGCCCCGTTGTCGCCGTGGGGAGGGACCTCTTCGGCCGTGACGTCGTAGTCGTAGTCGCGTTTGGGGGGCCGCTCGCCGTCGCCGTTCCCGGCGCCGGGGCCGAAGGGACCGCGACCGAAGCCGCCGGGCATCCCCATCCCGACCACCGTGAAGCGGCCGATCGTGAAGCGCTTGAGGATCGCGCGGACGATCGCCCGGGTCGGCGGAATCAGGAAGATCAGGCCGAAGATGTCGGTGATGAACCCCGGGGCGAGCAGGAGGGTGCCGCCGATCACGATCAGCAGCCCGTCGACGACCTCGGTGCCGGGGAAGCGCCCCTGGGAGAGGGCATCGTTGAAGCGCCGCCAGGCGCCACGACCCTGGTGGCGCAGCAGCATCGAGCCGAGGATCGCGTCGGCGAAAAGCAGCGCCAGGGTCGGCCAGATCCCGATCGCTTCGCCGACCTTGATGATCACGTAGAGCTCCGCGATCGGGACGACGATGAAGAGAGCTATGAGGACGAAGGCCATGCGCGAAGCGTAGATGGTCGGCTCCGCGGCGACGGGAGCATCGTGGTTGCTCCAGCAACCAAAAGTCTCCAGTCGTCAGGCTGCTGCGGCGATCTTCGCGGCGGCTCGCTCGAGCTCGGCCAGCGATTCGTCGAGCGCCTCGGAGAGCACTTCGATGTCCTCCATCGAGTCGTAGTCGGCGAGCAGGCCGAAGCCGACTTTGCCGTTGTAGCTCATGATCGCCACCGCGAGCGTGTGGTTCTGCGGCAGGAAGGCGACCGGGAAGACCTCTTCCAGTTCACGTCCCAGCACGTAGAGGGGAATCTGCGGCCCCGGCACGTTGGTGACGATCATGTTGAAGAGGCGAGTGGAGAAGTTGATCCGCGAGGCCTGCGCGAGCAGGGTCGGCGGCGCGAAGTCGTTGAAGCGGGAGATCACTTCCGCCCCCAGGGCCTGTTTGGAGCGCTTCAGCCCCTCCATCGCCTGGCTGATCGTGCGCAGGCGCCGCACCGGGTCCTCGACGTAAACCGGCAGCGGCCCGCGCATCAGCGCGATCCGGTTGCCGAGGTTGCCGCGCTCGTCCTCGCTGCGGATCGAGACCGGCACCAGCGCCCGCAGCTCCAGCCCCTCGGTGCGGATGCTGCGCCCGTGTAGCCAGGTCCTCACCGCCCCGGTGACGACCGCGAGGACGACGTCGTTGACGGTGCCACCGAGCGCGTCCTTGATCTTCTTGAAGGTCGCCAGCTCCGAGCGCGCCCAGATGTAGCGGCGGTGTGGCCCGATCGGCTGGTTCAGGGGCACGTCGGGCGCCGGATCGGCGAAGGCGGTGACGATCTCGGTGATTCCCTCCAGTGCCTCGACCGCCTTGCGCGCGGCTTTCTCCGGCTTGCGCACCGCCTCGAAGGCGCGCTCGGCCGCCTTGACCGGAATTGCCGCCCCGTCCTTGATCCCGCGCGCGACCAGCTCGGTCGTTCCCGGCTCGGGCTGGGGCACCCAGTCGTCGCTGACCTCGGCGGGCTCGGGGATCGGCTCGAGGTCGAAGAGCACCGTGCCGATGTCGACTCCGGAGATGCCGTCGACCATCGCGTGGTGGGTCTTGGTCAGGATCGCGAAGCGGTCGCGCTCCAGCCCCTGCGCCAGCCACAGCTCCCAGAGCGGCTTCGAGCGGTCGAGCTGCTGGGAGAAGACGCGACCGGCGAGCCGCTTCAGCTGCGCCTCGCCGCCCGGCTCCGGCAGCGCGGTGTGGCGTATGTGGTAGGTCAGGTTGAAGTTGACGTCGTCGGCCCAGAGCGGGCGGCCGGCCTCCAGCGGCGGCACCACCAGCTTCTGGCGGAAGCGCGGAACCTGCGAGAGGCGCCCGCGCACGTGCTCCACCAGGTCGACGTACTTGGGCGGCGGCCCCTCGAAGATCAGGATCGCGCCGACGTGCATGTGGCTCGAGGAGCTCTCGTTGGTCAGGAACGAGGCGTCGACCGCGGTGAGGCGATCCAGGTGGCGTCCTTCGGTGCTCATCCCGCAAGGCTAGCTTCGCCGGGCTCCCGTGGCCACCTCGGTACCCTGCGTGGATGGCCTCCACCGCCACCTCCGCGCCCAAACGAGTCCTCCTCGCCGCCCCCCGCGGCTACTGCGCCGGCGTCGACCGGGCCGTGCAGACGGTCGAGCGCGCCCTCGAGCTGCACGGCGCCCCCGTCTACGTGCGCAAGGAGATCGTCCACAACAAGCACGTGGTCGAGGAGCTGGCCGAGCGCGGCGCGATCTTCGTCGAGGAGGAGGCCGAGGTGCCGGAGGGCGCGATCGTCGTCTTCTCCGCCCACGGCGTCGCCCCGGCCGTGCACGAGAACGCCGCCGCCCGCGGCCTGCAGACGATCGACGCCACCTGCCCGCTGGTGACCAAGGTCCACGTCTCCGCCCGCCGCTTCGCCGCCCAGGGCTACACGATCGTGATGATCGGCCACGAGGGCCACGAGGAGGTCGAAGGAACCACCGGCGAGGCCCCCGAGAGCATCATCCTGATCGAAACCGCCGACGAGGTCGAGTCGCTCCAGGTGCCCGATCCCGACAAGGTCGCCTTCATCACCCAGACCACCCTCTCGGTCGACGAAACCGCCGAAGTGATCGCCGCCCTGCGCGCCAAGTTTCCGGCGATCGTCAGCTCCAAGTCCGACGACATCTGTTACGCCACGACCAACCGCCAGATCGCTGTCAAGCAACTCGCCCGTGAGTGCGACCTGGTCCTGGTGATCGGATC
>JBFXEM010000277.1:0-3929 GCA_050180135.1 Solirubrobacterales bacterium
CCGCGGTGCCACCCGCGGCGACGGCCGGGTCGGCGAGGACGTGACCCAGAACCTGCGGACGATCGGCTCGGTGCCTCTGAAGATCGAGAAGGCGCCGCCGCTGATCGAAGTCCGCGGCGAGGCCTACCTGCCGATCGCCGCCTTCAAGGCCCTGAACGAGCGCCGGGCCGAAAACGAGGAACCGACCTTCGCCAATCCGCGCAACTCGGCCGCCGGCTCGATCCGCCAGCTCGACCCGGCACTGGCGGCCGAAAGGCCGCTCTCGACCTGGATCTACGGGATCGGGGCGGTGCGTGGCCTCGACCTGGCGACCCACATGGACGAGATCGAGTGGCTCGGCGAGCGCGGCTTCAAGGTCAACCCCGACACCGACCGCCACCACGGAGTCGAGGGTGTCGTCAAGCGCTGCCACTGGTGGGAGCAGCGGCGCGACACGCTCGATTACGAGATCGACGGCGTCGTCGTCAAGGTCGACGAGCGGGCGCTCTGGCGCGAGCTCGGCGTGGTCGGGCGCGAGCCCCGCTGGGCGATCGCCTGGAAGTTCCCCCCGACCACCGCGACCACGACGATGAAGAAGGTCGTCTGGAACGTCGGTCGCACCGGCCACCTGGTCCCCTTCGCGATGCTGGAGCCGGTCCACGTCGGCGGCGTCACCGTCACCACCGCGACCCTCCACAACGAGGAGGACCTGGCGCGCAAGGACGTGCGCGAGGGCGATGAGGTGGTGGTGATGCGAGCCGGCGACGTGATCCCCCAGGTGGTCTCGCCGAAGCTGCCGCGCAAGAACCGCAGCGCCCGCAAGCCGAAGCCGCCCAAGCGGTGCCCGATCTGCAAGACCGAGACGGTCAAGCCCGAGGGGGCCGTGTTCACGATCTGCCCCAACCGGAACGGCTGTCCCGGCCAGGCCTCCCAGCACGTCAAGCACTTCGTCAGCAAAGGGGCGATGGACATCGACGGGCTGGGGGAGGAGGTCGCCCTGAACATGCTCGCGCAGGGGGTGATCGAGGACGTGGGGGACATCTACGACCTCACCGAGGAGCGCCTCGTGGGGGCGAAGATCGGCAAGAAGAGCTTCAAAGAGAGATCCGCCCAGAGCCTCGTCGCGGCGATCGAGGCCTCCAAGCGCCAGCCCTTCAAACGGGTTCTCTTCGCGCTGGGCCTGCCCGGGGTCGGCTCCGTCACCGCCGAGGCGCTGGCCGACCACTTCGGCTCGATCGACGCGCTGCACGAGGCCGACCCGGAGGCGATCGAGGAGGTCGAGGGCGTGGGGCCGATCATGGCCGTGCAGATCGCCGAGTCGCTCGGCGACGACGCCACCTGGGAGCTGATCGAGAAGCTGCGCGCGAAGGGCCTGCGGCTGGAGGCCGACGCCTCCGAACGGCGCGCCACCGGCGGACCGCTCGAAGGCAAGACCGTCGTTCTCACCGGCACCCTGCCGGAGTTGACGCGCGAGGAGGCGGCGGCGCTGGTCAAGGGCGCGGGCGGCAAGGTGACCAGCTCGGTCTCGAAGAAAACCGACTACGTGGTGGCCGGCGAGAGCCCCGGCTCGAAGCTCGCCAAAGCCGAGAAATTCGGCACCGCGGTGCTCGACGAAGCGGGGCTGCTGGAGCTGGTCGCCAATCCCTCCTAGAAGCTGGCGACGGTGCCGGCGATCCGGTCCTGCTGCAGGTGGGCGAGGCTGAGGTTGCCGACGCTGCCCATCAGGATCGAGAAGACGATGACCTTGCCGCTGGCGTTGAAGCAGTAGCCGGAGAGGTTGGAGACACCGGTCAGGGTCCCGGTCTTGACCCGGCAGCGGCGGTTGGCGGCGGTCCCGTGCATGCGGTCGTCGACGGTGCCCTCGGCGCCGGTCAGCGGCAGATCCTGGATGAACTCCTCGCCGACTTCCTGATCGCGCATTCCCAGCAGCAGGTCAACAACCTCGTGCGGCGAGGCGCGGTTGGAGCGGGTCAGGCCGGAGCCGTCGACGGAGTGGACGGTCGAACCGAGCGAGCGGGCGAAGCCCTCGACTACGCCGGCGCCGGCGGCGGTCGTGCCGGCGCCGCCGAACTCGGCGCCCAGCAGCTTGATCAGCATCTCCGCGAAGAAGTTGTTCGAGTAGATGTTGGTGAGGTCGATGATCCGGGTCAGCGGCGGCGATTCGACGATCGCCACCCGGTCGGCGTTGGGCGGCGTCACCCCCAGCGCGATCGCCGGCGGCATCGTCACCCCGGCGTTGCGCAGCGAGCGCACCAGCTTCTTCGCCGCCGACTTGGCCGGGTCGGCGGAGAAGCCGCTCGAGCTCGTGTTGCCCCGATAGCCGGCGTTGAAGGAGAGGCCTGAGAGCGGGCCGATGTAGTAGCTGGTCGCGTAGCCGGAGTCGGCGACGCCGCGCAGGCGGTCGAAGATCGAGTCGTCGGCGTAGAGGCGACCGGTGATCGACCTGATCCCCGCCTGGCGGATCTGCGCCCTCAGCGCCAGCAGGTTGGCGCCGAGGCCGCCCAGGTAGCTCTGCACGAAGGCGGGCGTGCCGAGCGTGGGGTCGCCGCCGCCCTGCAGGTAGAGGCTGCCGTGGAGGACGCCGTTGGCGTCGACGCGACCGTCGCGAAAGACCTTGGTCGGGATCCGGTAATCGGGCCCGAGCTTGGAGATCGCCGTCGCGGTGGTGAAGAGCTTGGTGTTCGAGGCCAGTGGCAGCGGCCTGTTCGCGCCGCTGGCGCAGAGCGTGCGGCCGCTTTCGGCGTCGACCACGAGTAGTCCGCTGGCGCTGCCTCCACCCGACTTCAGCAGGCTCTTCATGCGGTCGCAGGCGGGACCGGCGTTGGCGCTGGAGGCGAGCAGGAGAGCGCTGGCGCAGACCGCGGCCAGCAGGATCGAGAGTCTTTTCATCGATGGTTTCAACACCTGCGCCGGTCAAGGTAGCGGGCGCGGGGCCTGGTCAGCCGGCCAGGATGGGATAATCGGACCCAGGCATGGGGAAAGTCGTCGACATCGAGTCCAAACCGCGCCGCCGCACCAGGCGCAAAAAGCCGTCGAAAACGGCTCTGGTACTGGGCGGAGGCGGCTTCACCGGGGGTGTCTACGAGATCGGCGCCCTGCGCGCGCTCGATCTGCTGGCGGTCAACAGCACGGTCAACAACTTCGACGTCTACGTCGGCACCAGCGCCGGATCCTTCGTTGCCTCGATGCTCGCCAACGGCGTCACCCCCGACGAGATGATGCAGGTGCTGAACTCCCAGGAGCCCTCCGAGCTCGAAGACCTCGACCTCGACCGGGTTCTGAAGCCCAACTACCTCGGCTTCGCGCAGAAAGCGCTGATGCTGCCGCTGCGGACGCTGGAGCTGATGCGCTCGCTGGCCCGCCTGGGGGAGATCTCGGCGATCGACATCGGGGTCGGCCTCGCCGAGGCGCTGCCGACCGGGCTTTACTCGGGCGCCGGCCTCGCCGACTACGTCGCCGACATCCTCGGCGAGGGTGGCCGTGTCAACGACTTCCGCCTGCTCGACCGCGAGCTTTACCTCACCGCCACCGACCTCGACACCTGCGAGCGGATCGTCTTCGGCGAAGACGGCTGGCAGGACGTACCGATCTCCAAGGCCGTCGAGTGCTCGACCTGCCTGCCGATCGTCTACAAGCCCGTCGACCTCAAGGGCCGCCAGCTCGTCGACGGCGGTATCCGCTCCACCACGAACGTTGACATCGCGGTCGAAAAGGGCGCCAAGTTCATCATCGTCGTCAACCCGCTGGTCCCTTACGTCAACGACTTCGAGAAGACGATCCCGACCGTGTTCGGCACCCGCGTGCGCCGAGTTTCCGACATGGGTCTGCCAGCGATCGCCAACCAGACCTTCCGCCTGATCGCCCACCAGCGACTGCACCAGGCGGTCGACATGTGGCAGGAGAAGTACCCCGGCGTCGACATCATCCTGATCGAGCCCGAGCCGACCGAC
>JBFXEM010000278.1:0-3923 GCA_050180135.1 Solirubrobacterales bacterium
CTCCACCGCCGAGAAGGTGACCGTCCAGGGCGGCAGCGTCCGCCGCCCCTGCGGCACCCGGCCGCTGCGCCCGGACCGCTTCGTCCGCACCCCCGCCGCCGCGGCCCCCCCGGCGCCGCCCCCGGCCCCGCCCGGAGGTGGCCCGCCGCTCGACTTCACGCCCCCGGCGCCGCCCGCGCCGACGCCGCCGGCCGCGACCCCGCCGCCCCCGAGCCCGGTCAACGTGATCCCGCCGGCGCCGCTCTCGCCGGCCGTCTTCCTGCCGCCGCTGGCGGCGCTGACCGCCACCGTTCCGGCCGCGATCCTGCCGCCGCCCCCGCCGCCGGTGCGGCCGCTGCCGCCCGGGACCAGCGCCCCGGCCCGGACCTACCAGGTCGAGGAAAAGCGTGAGGAGGAGGCGGCGATCGAGGAATCGCACGCCTTCTCCCGCTACGAGGTGAGCGACGACGGCGGCTCGACCGTGCCGCCCTACCTGCCGGCGCTGATCCTGATCGCGGCGCTCGGCGCCGCCACCCTGCGCGGCGGGCCCGGCGCCCGCCGCCGCGCCCAGCCCGCCTACTCGCGATCGCGCCCGGGGGAGGGGCGCTAGCGGGGCTGCGCCCGGGTGGCGGCGTCCATGGCCTCGCGGATCTCCTCTCGCTGTCTGCCCTCGCTCAACTCAGCCATTGCGAGAACTCCTCCAGCGCGTCGTTGTTCACGTAGTAGTAGGCCCACAGGCCCGGGCGCTCGGAGCCGACGATGCCGGCGTCCTTCAGCTTCTTCAGATGGTGGGAGACGGTCGGCTGCGAGAGGTCGAAGAGGGGGACCAGCTCGCAGACGCAGACCTTGCCCGCGTGCTTGCGCAGGACGTCGACCAACTGCAGGCGCACCGGGTCGCCGAGCGCCTTCGCGATCTTCGCCATCCGCTGCGCCTGCTCGCGCTGCACGTCGGGGTAGACGACCGGCTCGCAGCAGGGCTCGCCAGCGGCGCGCTTGGTCTTCGGCTCCAGCTCCAGATCGACGTTCATCTATCTACATATATCTATTGAACTTGGATTTGTCAATCCTTAGGATGGCGCCATGACGCGGGTCGGCATCAACGGCTTCGGCCGCATCGGGCGGCTGGCGATGCGCGCCGCCTGGGAGTGGCCGGGCTTCGAGTTCGTCCACGTCAACGAGCTTCACGGCGACGCCGCCACCGCCGCCCACCTGCTCTGCTTCGACTCGGTCCACGGCCGTTGGTCCGGCACGGCCGAGGCCAGCGGCGACGATCTGCGGGTGAACGGGGAGGCGGTCGGCTACTCGGCGCTCGCCAGCCCCGGCGAGGTCGCCTGGGAGGAGGCCGGGGTGGAGGTCGTGCTCGAGTGCAGCGGCCGCTTCCGCAGCCTGGACTCGCTGGCTCCCTACTTCGAGCGGGGCGTGCGCAAGGTGATCGTCGCCGCCCCGGTCAAGGAGGAGGGGGCGCTGAACGTCGTCGTCGGCGTCAACGACGACCCCGCCGAGCTGGCCCGCCACGACGTCCTCACCGCCGCCTCCTGCACCACCAACTGCCTGGCGCCGGTGGTCAAGGTGATCCACGCGGGGCTCGGCATCCGCCACGGCTCGCTGACCACCCTGCACGACCTCACCAACACGCAGACGATCGTCGACGCCCCCCACAAGGACCTGCGCCGGGCCCGCGCCTCCAGCCTCTCGCTGATCCCGACCACGACCGGGTCGGCGACCGCGATCGGGCTGATCTTCCCCGAGCTCGCCGGCCGCCTCGACGGCCTCGCGGTGCGGGTGCCGCTGCTGAACGCCTCGCTCACCGACTGCGCCTTCGAGGTCGAGCGCGCGACCGACGTCGAGGAGGTCAACGCGATGCTCGCGGCCGCCGCCGCGGGCGAGCTGGCCGGGATCCTCGGCTACGAGGAGCGGCCGCTGGTCTCGGTCGACTTCCGCGACGACCCGCGCTCGGGCATCGTCGACGCGCTCTCGACCAAAGTCGTCGGAGGCACCCAGGTCAAGGTGCTCGCCTGGTACGACAACGAGTGGGGCTACGCCAACCGCCTGGTCGAGCTGGCCCGCGCCGTCGCCGATGGTTAGGCGCAACTACGCGCTGGTCACCGGTGCCTACTGGGTCGAGACCCTGGTCGACGGGGCGACCCGGATGCTCGTCCTCTTCTACTTCTACGAACTCGGCTACTCGCCGTTCACGATCGCCTCGCTGTTCGTCTTCTACGAGATCTTCGGGATCGTCACCAACCTCGTCGGCGGCTGGCTGGCGGCCCGCTTCGGGCTGCGGACGACGCTGTTCATGGGTCTCGGCACGCAGGCGCTGGCGGTGGCGATGCTCGGCCTGGCGCCGGAGGCCTGGTTGGTCGTGCCCTACGTGATGGCCTCGCAGGCGCTCTCGGGGATCGCCAAGGACCTGACCAAGATGAGCTCCAAGAGCGCCGTCAAGCTGGTCGTCCCGGAGGGCGAGGAATCGACCCTCTACCGCTGGGTCGCGGTCCTGACCGGGTCCAAGAACGCGCTCAAGGGCGTCGGCTTCTTCCTCGGCGGGCTGATGCTGACGGTGTTCGGCTTCCAGCCCTCGATGCTGATCCTCGGCGCCGTTGTCCTGGTCACTCTGGCGCTGGCGATGCGGCTGATGCACGGCCACCTCGGCAGCCCCGACGCCGGCGCCCGCTTCAAGCACATGTTCTCCAACGAGCGCGCCGTCAACGTGCTCGCCGCCGCCCGCGTCTTCCTCTTCGCCTCGCGCGACGTCTGGTTCGTCGTCGGCCTCCCCGTCTACCTGGAGACGGTGCTGGGCTGGAGCTTCTGGCAGACCGGCGGCTTCCTGGCGATCTGGGTGATCGGTTACGGGATCGTGCAGGCGGCGGCGCCGCGGTTCGTCGGCCGGCGCCGGGCCGAGGGCGGCGGCGAGCCCGACGGGGCCACCGCGACCTGGCTCGCCTTCCTGCTCGCCCTCTTCCCGGCGGCGATCGCGATCGCCCTCAGCGCCGACCTCGACCCGACCGCGGTGCTGATCGGAGGCCTGATCGCCTTCGGCGTCGTCTTCGCGATGAACTCCGCCGTCCACTCCTACCTGATCCTCGCCTACTCCGACAACGACCGGGCGACGATGAACGTCGGCTTCTATTACATGGCCAACGCCGGTGGCCGCCTCGCCGGGACGATCCTCTCCGGCCTGCTCTACCAGTGGCAGGGCCTGACCGCCTGCCTGTGGGCCTCTGTCGTCTTCGTGCTGGCGGCGGCGGCGCTCTCGCTGCTGCTGCCCGGCCGCACGCAGCCGGCTAGGAAGCCCGCTCCGGCGTGAACCGGTAGCCGATCCCGAAATGGGTGTGGATGTAGCGCCACTCGGGGGCGGCGACCTCGAGCTTGCCGCGAACCTTGCGCACGAGCACGTCGACCGAGCGGTCGCGGCGCTGCATCTCCCCGCCCCACATCAGCGCGTAGATCTCCGGCCGCTGGACGACGCTGTCGAGGCGCCGCGCGAGCAGGAAGAAGAGCTCGAACTCGCGCACCGTGAAGCCGACGCGGCGGCCGTCGGCGAGGACCTGGAGTTCGGTCGGGCGGATCTCGAGGTTGGCGATCTGCAGGGTCTCCCCGGCGGATATCGGCGGCTCGGCCAGCATCGCCTGCAGCCTCCCCCGGCGGCCCGCCGTCGCGGTGAAGACACTGTTTCGATCTGGAGAAAATCCGGTTAAGAAGGCGCGTCCGCGCTCAGCCGAACGAGGCTGAGGTCGAGGCGCGCAGCTTGCGCCCGCCCGCGGCCGGCGTGAAGGTGACCCGGATCCGCGCCTTCAGCTTCTTCGCCGCGGCGCCGGGGCCGGGGCGGTAGCGCGCGGCGGCTCGCATGACGACGTGGAAGCTGCCCTTGCCGCGGGCGCTGGTCGTCCGCGAGGCGATGCTGCGCGGCTGCGGCGGGCGCCCCACCTTGGCCGTCGCCGTGGCCG
>JBFXEM010000279.1:0-3899 GCA_050180135.1 Solirubrobacterales bacterium
CCTGGCGGATCCCGGCGCCGAGCCCGTCGTGCTCGTCGGCGGCCACGACTTCTTCTCCTTCCCGCGCCTTAGCCCCGACGGCCTCTCGCTGGCCTGGACCTGTTGGGATCACCCGAACATGCCCTGGGACGGGACCGAGCTGTGGGTCGCGCCGCTCGCCGACCCCGGTTGCGCGACCCGAGTCGCCGGCGGCGAGGCGGAGTCGGTCTTCCAGCCCGAGTGGGATGCGGCGGGACGCCTGCACTTCGTCTGCGACCGCGACGGCTGGTGGAACCTCTACCGGGCCGCGGGCGATGGCGAGGTCGAGCAGCTGACCACCGAGGAAGCCGAGCTCGGCCACCCCCAGTGGCTTTTCGGAGGCTCCACCTACGCCTTCCTCGAGGGCGGCGCGATCGCCTGCATCCGCTGCGACCGCGGCTCCGAACGGCTCGGGATCCTCGACCCAGGCGCCGAGCGCGTGCGCGACCTCGGCCTCCCCTTCACCTCCTTCGGCTTCCCCGCGCTCGCGGCGGCCGGCACCCGGGTCGCTTTCGCCGCCGCCAGCCCGCGACAGGAGACCGAGGTGGTCGTCCACGACACCGCCTCCGGCCAGACCGAGGTGGTCCGCAGCGCCAGCGACGAACCGCTCGACCCCGCCTACGCCTCGGTGCCGCGGGCGATCGAGTTCCCGACCGGCTGCGGCGAGGAGGTCGCATACGGGTTCTTCTACCCGCCGACCAACCCCGACTTCGAGGCCCCCGCCGGCGAACTGCCGCCGCTGATCGTGCAGAGCCACGGCGGGCCGACTTCCCACGCCACGCCGGCGCTCGACTCCGAGTTCAGCTTCTGGACCAGCCGCGGCTTCGGGGTCGTCGACGTCAACTACCGCGGCTCCAGCGGGTACGGGCGCGCCTACCGCGACCGCCTGCGCGGCGAGTGGGGCATAGTCGACACCGAGGACTGCGTCGCCGCCGCCCTCCACCTCGCCGCGACCAGCGAGGCCGACGGCGCCCGGCTGACGATCCGCGGTGGCTCGGCGGGTGGCTACGCGACGCTCTGCGCGCTCGTCTTCCACGATGAGTTCGCCGCCGGCGCCAGCTACTACGGCGTCGCCGACACCGAGACCCTCGCCCGCGACACCCACAAGTTCGAGTCGCGCTACCTCGACGGGCTGATCGGGCCCTATCCCGAGCGCGCCGACCTCTACCGCGAGCGCTCGCCGATCAACTACGTGGAGGCGCTGCGCTCGCCGGTGATCCTCTTCCAGGGACTGGAGGACGAGGTCGTGCCTCCCAACCAGGCCGAAGCGATGGTCGCGGCCTTGGCCCGCAACGGCGTCCCCCACGCCTACCTCGCCTTCGCGGGCGAGCAGCACGGCTTCCGCAAGGCGGAGACGGAGATCCGCTGCCTCGAAGCCGAGCTCTACTTCTACGGCCGCATCCTCGGCTTCGCTCCAGCCGACGATCTCGAGCCGATCGAGATCGACTGTTTGCCACCCGACTGACGCCGGGTAGCCCCGGCGCATGACCGAGCGCCATGACTACGCCCCCACCGGGGTCAAGCGCGACCCCGGCGCCTGGGCGACGCTGAAGCGGACCGCGACCGAGTTCCAGGAGGACAACCTCAGCGACTGGGCGGCGGCGCTCACCTATTACGGGTTGCTGTCGCTTTTCCCGGCGCTGATCGCCGTGGTCTCGCTGCTCGGACTCTTCGGCGACCCGACCACGACCACGCGCAGCCTGACCGAGATCATCACCGAACTCGGGCCCGAGTCGGCGGCGCGGACCTTCTCCGGGCCGATCGAATCGATCACCGAGAGCCGCGGCACCGCCGGGCTCGCCTTCGTGCTCGGGCTGGCGCTGGCGCTGTGGTCGGCCTCCGGTTACGACGGCGCCTTCATGCGCGCCTCCAACGTGATCTACGAGACGCCCGAGGGGCGCCCGTTCTGGAAGCTGCGGCCATTGCAGGTGGCGGTCACGCTGGCGATGATCCTGATGATGGTCGTACTGGCGCTCGGGCTGGTCGCGACCGGACCGATCCTCGACGCGATCGCCGGGCCGATCGGGCTCAGCGACACCGCGGTGACGATCTGGAGCATCGCCAAGTGGCCGGCGATGGCGGCGATCTTCCTGGCGATGGTCGCGGTCCTCTACTACGCCTCCCCGAACGTGCGCCTGCGCGGCTTCCGTTGGGTCACCGCCGGCAGCCTGGTCGCGATCGCGGTCTGGATCGCGGCCTCGGCCCTGTTCGCCTTCTACGTCGCCAACTTCGGCTCCTACGACAAGACCTACGGAACCCTGGGCGGCCTGATCGCGCTGCTGGTCTGGTTCTGGATCAGCAACCTGGCGATCCTCTTCGGCCACCAGCTCAACGCCGAGCGCGAGCGCAGCATCGAGATCGAAGAGGGCCGGCCGCGGGCCGAGCGCGAGATTCAGCTCGAGCCGCGGGCCGAGCCCACCCCGCCGAAGACCGCCTGAGCCCGAACCTCATCGCGTGGTTCCTTCTTAACCCATAGGGGTCGTAAGGAACCACGCGATCGGGATGGCTATTTGCGGGCGCCTGCTTTGGCTTTTTTGGCGGTCGATTTACGCGCGGCGGCTTTTTTCGCCGGCGCTTTTTTCGAGCTGGCTTTTTTCACCGGCGCTTTTTTCGCGGCGGCTTTTTTCACGGGAGCTTTTTTCACGGGAGCTTTTTTCGCGGCCGGTTTGGCGGCAGCTTTTTTCGCGGTCGCTTTTTTCGGAGCCCGGCGCAAGCGGGCGGGCACTTCCTGGGCGACGGCGCCGGAGAGCTGCTTGATCTGGCCCTCGAGGAACTTGGCCATCCGTTCCTCGTCTTTGCGGATCGCCCGCACCAGTTTTGCCGTCTCTTTGTCGCCGACCTTGGTCGCGAAGGTCTCCAGCGCCAGGTAGGTCGAGATCTCCTCGTGCTCGCTGGAGTACTGGGTCTTGGCGTTCTTCAGCATTTTCTCCTGCTCGCCGCTGCCGCGGACCATGTGCAGGGGAGCCTTGGCCACTGCCGTCGCCGTGGCGACCACGTCGGCCAGCGCACTCTTGCCGCCGCCGAGCTTCTTGATTCGACGTTCGAGCAGCTTCGAGTGGGCTTTCGTCTCTTTGAGATGCTGCTTGAGGCGTTTCGCGTAGGCCGGCTTGGTGGTCATCGCGATGTCGGCCTGAAGGGCCGTCTCCAGCTCCTTCTCGTTGCCGTAAGCCTCGTTCATGTATTGGACGAGCTTGGCGTCGCGCTCGTTCAGATCGCTCATTGAGTTGTTTTCTCCCTTTCGGTGGTTTAAGCGGCGGGCTACCCTAAGGCGCAGCGCCGATAACCGGCGTTCTCAGCTGACGACGCAGCTTTTCGATCCGCCCTCGGTCTCCCCTTTGGCGGGGAAGGCGTGGGCGAGCGCTTGCGCGATCAGTTGCGAACGAGCAGCGTAGCCGGGTGAGGTGAAGTGGATGCCGTCTTCGATGAACCAGGCGTCTTTGACGTCGGAGGCCCAGTCGTAAACGCGCATGTTCGGATAGGCGGCGCAGGCGAGGACGAGTTCTTCGTCCCACTTTTCCATGTTTTCCTTCGAGTACGGATCGCCGGCTTCGACGATCGAGCGGACGTTGACCCACATCGTCGGTTCGTCGCCGATGATCGCCATCATTTTGTCGATCCGTTCGCGCTCGCCGACGTTGGAGCCGGCGGCGACGTTGGCGGCCTCGTTCGTCCCCAGCGCCAGCACCCAGCAGCCCTTGAAGCCTTCGGCCTTCCACGCTTCGGCGACTTCCTGCGCGTTCGGTTCGCCTTCGAACTGCTCTTCGATCGAGCGGGCGCCGGAGATCTCGAGGATCTCTTCTTTGGTCCCGACGTCTTCGTACTGAGCGTCGATCCGCTGGCTGGGAATCGGCAGGTATTCGGGCGAGTCGAGGCCCTCGGAG
>JBFXEM010000280.1:0-3890 GCA_050180135.1 Solirubrobacterales bacterium
CGCCTCGCCCTACGGACTCGCCTCCGCAGGCGGGGAGCTTCACTGACATCCGCTCGCTTTGCCTGGGAGCAAGGGGGGGTCAGTTTTAAACCGGCCAAAAGGGGTCAGATTTCAACCGGCGTTGACAGGGGGTGTCCTCCGTACGAGCGGCGTTAATTTTTCGCTCGTCCGTCCTCGAGAGCTTCCTGTTGTTCGGGGCGAAAAATCCAGCGAAGCTAGGAGGACACCCCCACCGTCCCTCCCGGCCCGAGGTCGAAGGGGAGCGCCGCCCCCGGCTAGACCGCCTGTACACACGGGCGAGCGCCAGGACGGGAACTTCAGACCGCTGTACAAGGTCGCGCCAGGGCGCGTGGCCGACTATTAGGTAATGAAGACGGCACCGCGACAGATTGTCGCCTTCGGCGGCGGCGGCTTCTCGATGGAGTCGGGAAACCCGCTTCTGGATGACTACGTGCTGAACCTGACCGGGGCCGAGCGTCCGCGGGTCTGCTTTCTGCCCTCGGCCAGCGGCGACGCCGACCACTACATCGTCCGCTTCTACCGCGCCTTCTCCGCCCACCGCTGCGAGGCCAGCCACATCTCCCTGTTCCGCCGCGAGCAGGGACCCGAGGACCTGCGCCGCCACCTCCTCTCCCAGGACCTGATCTACGTCGGCGGCGGCAGCGTGATCAGCCTGCTCGGCGTCTGGCGCGCCCACGGGATCGACGTGATCTTGCGCGAAGCCTGGGAGGCCGGCGTGATCCTCTGCGGCCTCTCGGCCGGCTCGCTGTGCTGGTTCGCGGAGGCGGTCACCGGCTTCCACGGCGCCCCAAAGCGGCTGGAGGGCATCGGGCTGCTGCCTTTCAGCAACTGCGTCCACTACGAGCCGAAGTCGAGCCGGCGCGAGTCCTACCACCAGTTCCTGCGCGAGGGGATGCGGCCTGGGTACGCCGCCGAGGACGGCGCCGCGCTGCACTTCACCGATCAGGAACTGAGCCGGGTCGTCGCCTCGCGGCCGGAGGCCAGGGGCTACCGGCTCGACGTCTCCGGACAGCGGGTGGTGGAGATGCGGATCGCCACCACCTACCTCGGCGAGCGCGGCGCGGTTCCGGCCAAGCCCGTTCCCGAGGCGCTGTCCACCGCGGTTGCGGCCTGATGGTCCCACCCGATGGCGCCAACGCCGGCTCCGGCCCGGCCGACTCGGCGCCCGCCACGGCGGTCCGCCGCATCCTCGCCCTCGGCGGCCACGACTTCACCTCGCGCCCGCCCGACCGCGCGGTCTGCGAGCTCCTCCTGCGCCTGGCCGGCGAGCGCGGCGCCGAGCGCCCGAAGATCTGCATCCTGCCGACCGCCAGCGGCGACACCTCTGAGCAGATCGGCCGTTTCTACGCCGCCTTCGGCGAGCGCTCCTGCGAGCCCTCCGACCTCTCGCTGTTCCGGCTCGGGCGCAAGCCGATGGCGCTGCGCGACCACCTGCTCGAGCAGGACCTGATCTACGTCGGCGGCGGCAGTCTCGTCAACCTGCTGGCGGTCTGGGAGGCGCACGACGTCGCCTCGATCCTCAGCCTCGCCTGGCGCCGCGGCATCGTCCTCGCCGGCCAGAGCGCCGGCGCGATGTGCTGGTTTGAGGCCGGCATCACCAAGTCCTCCGGCAAACCCCTGGCCGCGGCCGGCCTCGGCCTGCTCTCCGGCAGCCTCTGCGTTCACTACAACAACGAGCCCGAGCGCCGCGCCGCCTACCTCGAGGCGGTGGCCGACGGGATGCCGGGCGGCTACGGGCTCGACGACTACGCCGGCCTGCTCTGGGAGGGCGAAGGCACGCCCTCCGCCGTCACCGCCCGCCGCGGCGCCCGCGCCTACCGCGTCTGCGCCCGCGACGACACCGTCGCCGAGTCGCCGCTCCCCGCCCGCTTCCTCCCGGCACCAGCCCCCGCCGCGCTGCGCGAGGACATCGCCGAGTTCCGGCGGATCAAAACGATGCGCAAACGGGCGGGCTGGCTCGGCTAGTCGATTGGCAGCGGGCCTTAGTGGCCCTCGCCGGCGACCGGGGGCGCGGTCGGGTCCGAACCCTCTTCGCCGAGGCTCTCGCGGGCGATGTACTCCTCGGCCAGCAGCAGGTTGTCGATCGAGCGCTCGACCACGTTCAGGAGGTCGCCCATCAGCGCCACCTCCTCGACCTGCTCCTTGACGAACCACTGCAGGAACTGCTCGGCCCGGTAGTCCTTCAGCTCGCGCGCCAGCTCGAACAGGGCGAAGATCTCGTCGCTGACCCGCTTCTCCTGCTCGAGCGCCATCTTCACCGGGGCGGCCCCGTCGGAGTAGGTGGTCTCGGCGGCCTTGATGTCGGGGACGTGCACGCCCTCGCCGACGTCGAGCAGGTACTGGATCATCATCATCGCGTGCTCGCGCTCCTCCAGCGCCTGCCGGTAGAAGAAGGCAGCGAGCCGGGGCAGCGTCTCCGCGTCGTAGTAGACGGCGGCGCCCACGTACTGCTGCGAGGCCGCGAACTCGTTGGCGATCTGCTCGTTGAGCGCATCGGCGAAGGACTTGTCTGCCATCTCAATTGCTCCTTGTCGGCGGGACGGGGGAGAACCCAACGTAGCCGAAAGCCCGAATTTGGTCGGCCGAAGCAGCGCTTAGGCAGACCGAAGCGCGCTAGGCGATCCAGCGGAAGCCGAGCGCGTCGATCGACGGCTCCAACGGGCTGGAGGGGAGGCCGGGCTTGGTCGCCTGGGCGGGGTCGTTGTAGCCGCCCGGGGCGACGTCGTTGGGCGTGTCGGGATGGAAGATCGAGGCCAGGTACTGGATCTGGCCGCGGCCGGGCCCGAGCTCGGTCTGGCCGCCGCCGTAGGCGCCGATGCCGCGCTCCTCGCAGTAGTCGTAGGCGGCAAACAGGCGAGAGATCGGGCCGAAGCGGGAGGGCTTGACGTTGACCGTCTTCGGCGGCGACCACGGCATCGCCTCGATGTCGGCGATCGAGTGGATCGGCGCGTCCCAGGTGACGCGCTCGGAGACGGGGTCGAGCAGCGGTTTCGTCTCCTCGGTTACGTCGGGGTCCTCGAGCCAGGCGTCGGGGAACTTCTCGATCAGCTTCGCGTAGAGCTCGGGGTCGGTGACGACGTCGACCGGGGTGCCTTTGTAGAAGCCCTTGAGGTCGAGCGAGTCGACGGCGCCGGTCTCGACCAGGGCGTCGATCAGCTCGTCGTCCCAGTCGTTGAAGGGGTCGAGCTTGAAGCGCAGGGTTGGGTAGACCGCCAGCCGTTCGAGCAGCGGCTCGATCGAGGACTTCGCGCCCTCTTCGAAGCCGGCCAGCCGCATCGAGTTGACGAAGTTCAGCGGCTTCGGCTCGCGCCCGAGGATCGCCGCCAGGTTGGTGCCGGCCTGGCGCAGCGCCAGGTCCAGCGCCGCCGACTCGAAGGCCCAGCGCCGGTAGTCGAGCGAGATCTCCCGCTGCGGCTCGGCCGCCGGGAAGAGGTTGATCCCGTCGAGGTGCTTGGAGAACTCGTCGAAGCTGAAGCTGCCGGCGAGACCCTCGGGCGGGCCGGCGCTCTGCTGGGCGACGTGGTCGACGGCGTCGTAGGTGACGTCTTCGCCGATCCCCTCGTGGCCGCCGCCGCGGAACTTGATCAGCGTGGTCAGCCGTTCGAACTCGCCGAGGACGATTTCCAGCCCCTCGAAGCTGCAGGACTCGATCTCCAGCGGCAGCTCCGCGATCGCGTCGTAGGAAGCCATGCGGGAAACCTACTTGCTGACCCGCAGCGTCTTCAGCTCACGGTCGGAGCCGCCGCGGACGAAGCCGCCGTGGGCGACGCTCTCGCGGATGTAGTCGAGCGTCTCCGCGGTGAGGCGCTCGCCGGGGAGGACGTTGGGGATCCCCGGCGGGTAGGCGGCCAGGCCCTCGGCGGCGACGC
>JBFXEM010000281.1:0-3881 GCA_050180135.1 Solirubrobacterales bacterium
CTCGAACGGGAACTCGGGCGTGTGGACGCCGACGATCGTCAGCCCGTCCTTGCGGTAGCGCCTGTCCCACGCCTTCAGGTAGGGGAAGGTGCGGATGCAGTTGATGCAGCTGTAGGTCCAGAAGTCGACCAGGACGACCCGGCCGCGAAGCCCCTTCAGGGTGAGCGGCCGATCGCCCGGGGTGTTGAACCAACGCTGGTTGCCGACGAATTCGGGGGCCTTGCCCAGCACCGGCAGGTCGAGGGCTCCGGTCGCGGTTTGCTCGGGAGCGTCGCCGCTGACTTCCGAGCCGATGCCCCCATGGCCGCCACCACGTAGATCGGTCAGCGCGTTCTGGGCCGAGGCGGTGTCCTCGAGGCTCTCGGTCGGATTGACGAGGAAGGCGGGAAGGTCGCTGGCGATCGTGTTCTGGAAGCGGATGTCGTAGTTGCGCAGCATCGCCAACGCGACCACGACCATCACCGCCCCCATCGCGATCTGCAGGCCAACCCCGCGCCGAGCCAGCGGCGCCACGACCTTGCGACCGCCCAGCATCAGGAAGTAGAGGACGACCGCGGATCCGACCCCGTAGGCGAGCGCGACCGCGAGCCGGCCGGCGCTGAACGACTGCGAGGCGGAAACGGTGATCACCCCGGCGAGGATCGGGCCCGCGCAGGGGGCGTAGACGAGGCCGAGGCTGGCGCCGACCGCGGTTCCCGACCAGAAGCCTTCGCCCTTGCCCTGCGCGACGCCGGCGCGACTGGCGAACTGGCTCATCCATGCCTCCAGCCGCGCCGCCAGTGGCGGGATCATCAGGGTGATCCCGAAGCCGAGCAGGACCACGATCGCGAGCTTGCGCAGGAAGTCGTTGGGCAGCCCGAGGGCGGAGATCACGTAGACGAGCGCGACGGTCGCGAAGGTGAAGGAGACCGCAAGACCGGCGACGATGCCCAGAGGCCGCCGGCGACCACCGGTCGCGCCGGCCGAGAGCGCGATCGGCAGCACCGGCAGCACGCACGGCGAGAGTGCCGTGGCGGCCCCGGCGACGAAGCCGAAGAGGATCAGCAGGGCCATCGGCTCAGGAGCCCTCGTGCCCCATGGCGTCGTCGTCGCCCTTCATGGCGTCGTCGTCGCCCTTCATCGCCTCGTCATCGCCCTTCATCGCGTCGTCGCCCTTCATGGCGTCGTCGTCGCCCTTCATCGCGTCATCGCCCATCATCGCGTCGTCGCCCTTCATCGCGTCGTCGCCCTTCATCGCGTCTTCTTCGTTGGCCGGGGCGGTTTCGGATGCCTGAGTCGAGGCCGGAGCCGTCGAATCGTCCGAGCCGCCGCCACATCCGCCCAGCACCAGCGCCCCGGCGGCCACCAACGCCGCCAGCCCCGCCAACATCGCTCGTTTCCCGCGCATCTGTCCGCTCCTCGTTCGTGGGTCAGTGAACCCACGCTAGGAGGGAAATGTGACGGTTATCGAAACTCTGGCTCAGCCCCCGGGCGGCATCGCCGTGATCTCCCCGTCGGGACGGGAGGAAACCTCGGCGGCGCGACCGACGGCGTCGCTGATCTCGAAGTGGGAGCAGATCGCCAGCTCGTGCTCACGGCGCAGCGGCCGGGTCGGGTCGACGACCGGCGCCCCGCGCAGGGCCTCGCCGCGCTGGGCGACCCAGACGCCGAAGGGAGCGCCGGCGCAGCCGCTCAGCGGCACCGCGACGACGCGGGTGTTGCGACGCCGTCCGAGCCGGGCGATCAACCACTTCGGCTCGCCGTCGGCGCTGTCGACGTAGAAGCCCTGGACCTGTCCGACCCTGGCCCCGTCGACAGCAGCGACCTCGGCGCCGATCCAGCCCATCGCCTCCCGCAGCGAGGGCAGCTGCGCCGGTTCAGACATCGGTGTGGCGCTCCAGCAGCTCGGCGGCGGCTGAGGCGGGGTCGAGCTCGCGACTGACGACGCGGTCGAGCAACTCCGCCGTCGCCGGGTCCTCGCCGACGGTCTTTTCGAGCTTGCGGCGCATCCGCGCGGTGGCGATGCCGAGCACCTCGCTGCGCAGGTTGCGGGCGCGGCGGTCCCCCAGCGTCCCGGCCGCCTCGATGAACTCGCGGTGCTCGGCGATCTTCTCGGCCAGCTCCTCGATGCCCTCGCCGCGGGCGGCCTCGGTACGCAGGATCGGCACCTGCCAGCCCTCGGGATCGTGCGAGAGCGCCAGCACACCGCGGACCTCGCGGACCATCGTGTCGGTCATCGGGTGGTCGGCCTTGTTGACGACGATCACGTCGGGGATCTCCATCACCCCGGCCTTCAGCGCCTGGATCGAGTCACCGGAGCCGGGCATCAGCGCCAGCACGATCGTGTCGGCGTGGTCGACGATGTCGATCTCCGCCTGGCCGACGCCGACGGTCTCGATCAGAACATCGTCTTTGCCGGCTGCGTCCATCACCAGGGCAACCTGCAGCGCCGCCTCCGAGAGGCCGCCGAGGGCGCCGCGCGAGGCCATCGAGCGGATGAAAACGCCGGAGTCGAGGAAGTGCTCGGTGAGGCGGATGCGGTCGCCGAGCAGGGCACCGCGGGTGAAGGGGCTGGAGGGGTCGATGGAGAGCACCGCGACCTGGCGGTCGGCCTTGCGCAGCTCGCCCGTGAGGGCGCCGATCAGGGTGCTCTTGCCGACCCCGGGCGGTCCCGTGAAGCCAACGATGCGGGCTTTGCCGGTGCGGGGGTAGACCTCGCGGACCAGCTCCCAGCCGGCCGGATCGTCGGACTCGATCAGCGTGATCGCCCGCGCCAGCGCGCGCTTGTCGCCGGCCACGAGGCGCTCGGCGAGAGGGGCGGTCTTGGCGGCGTCGGGCAAGGGCCGACCAGCATAAGAGGTCGACCGGGAATCCGCGCGTGCGCCTGGCGAATGCCGGACCGAGCGGGGGTAGGACGCAAGAAGGCCGAATGGCAGCGCCGTTTGGCCGACTGAGGACGACGCCCCGCGAAGTGTGTCCGGCGCCGTCCAGGCGTGCGTGGGGATTCCCGGTCGACCTCTAAAGTTGCTCCGCCGTGCTTCGCTTCCTGGCCCGCAACGGAATGCTGAACCGCCAATACGGGCGGCTGCTTTGGCGCTACTCGTGGCGGCGGGTGCTGACCCAGGCCGGCCGGCGCTGGCAGACCACCGGCTTCCTCTTCCTCGGCCGCCGACTGGAACTGCAGATCGGCCGCAAGGGATCGATCCGCTTCGGTCGCTTCGTCTGGATCGGCGACGGCTCGAAGATCCGCTGTCACGAGGGCGAAGTCGAGATCGGCGACAAGACGGTGATCGGCCAGGAGTGCACGATCTCCGCCTACCAGCGGGTGCGGATCGGCTCCGAGTGCGTGATCGCCGACCGGGCGATGTTCATCGACTTCGATCACGGCGTGGTCGAAGTCGAGCGGCCGATCCGCCTCCAGGGCATCTACAAGCGCGACGTCCTCGTCGGCTCCAACGTCTGGATCGGCTACGGCGCCTGCATCCTGCGCGGGGTCAGCGTCGGCGACAACTCGGTGATCGGGACCAACTCGGTGGTGACCAAGGACGTTCCCGCCAACGCTGTCGTCGGCGGCATCCCGGCCCGGATCATCCGTATGCGCGAGGCGCCGGCGGAGCTGCACTGGCCCGACCCGGTCGAGCCCAACCCGGCGGCGCCGACGACCCTGCAGCCGCCGCCCGGTTAGGCCCGCGGCTCCGCGGGTACGACGGCGCCATGCCCGATTCAGAAGAGAAGCTCGACAGGAAAGAGGCGGTCAAACGCCTGAACATCGCGCTGGAGCTGCAGTACCGCTCCGCCCTGCAGTACTCAATCGTGGCCGCGAGCCTGACCGGGATCGAGGCGCAGGCGCTGGACTCGAAGCTGACCGAGTTCGGCGACGAGGAGCTGAAGGACGCGCGGCT
>JBFXEM010000282.1:0-3881 GCA_050180135.1 Solirubrobacterales bacterium
TCGGGAATTCCCAGTTCGTTGAGAAGGCCCGCGGCGGGGTGGCGGCGCAAATACTCGAACCATTCGCCGTGTGCCATCACGAAGAGACCGCCCCAGGCCTGCTCGAAGGCGATCCCGTTGGTGACGGTGTAGGGCCCGCGGACCATCTGCGGGAGCCGGTCTCCGACGCCGACCGAGTCGGGATCAAGCGGCTCGGTGTGCACTACTTCGGCGGCGTACTCCTCGGCGATCGCGGCGATTTCGTCCGGCTCGTAGGTCGCGACCTCGACCGGGCGGCTTTTCTCACGGTCCTGTGCGGCGCGGCGGCTCACCCTGATGCCCCACGGTTCGGAAACGGCGACGACCGCCCCGTCCTGGTCTCTGAAGGTGACCTCCGAGACTTGCTGAAAGGAGACCTCCGCGAAAGTGCTCTTACGCTCGATCAGGTCCTTGAACGTCACCTCTGCCTTGATCTCGGCGCCCCGCACGATCGGCCGATACCAGGTCCAGTTGGTCCCGGCGAAGAAGGAGTGGACGCCGGGCAGCCCGCCGCGGTAGCCGATCGACTGCTTGTCGAAGGCGTAGAGGATCGTCGGCGGTGCCAGCAGGTCCTCGTGACCCCAGCGCCGCGCGTAGTCGGGGTCGGTCCAGAGTGGGTTGCGATCGCCTAGCGCAGCCGCCCAGCGGCGCGCGCCGTCCCGCGTCGCCTCGGTCAGGTAGGGCTTCGCCCGCACAGTCATCTGCTTGCCGATGCGCGATCGCAGCGAGGCGAGGTCGCCGGGGTCGACGAGTGGCTCCTCGGCCTCGGTCGCGATCGCGGCGTCGTTGGTATCGGGTGTTAGTGACATATCTGCTCCCGGTGGTTGGTTGGGTCCCGATCGGCAAGCGAGGGACGGTGGTCGGGGTGAGAGATCGCCAGCAGGGCGTCGCGGCGCTCGGATCGGGTGAGCCCCTGGATCGCGGCGACCCCGAACTCGGTAACGACGTGGGTCGCGAGGCCGCTCGGCAGGTGAACGGATCCGAGCTCGGAGACGACCCTGGTGCGGCCCTCGAGGGTCTGCGAGGTGAGGGCGACGATCGAGAGGCCGCCGTAGGATCCCGCGATCGCGAAATCCAGGAGGCCGCCCGGCGGGTAGGCGTCTGGGGTGCCGGGGAAGAGCCCGACCCGACCGTCGAGATCTACCGCCATCGCCGAGTTGATCGCCACGAAGGGTTTGCAGCGGCAGAGGTGGGCTGGATCGTGGGCGTGTCGGGAGTCGGCGAAGGCGACGGCGTCGGTCGTTTCGAGCCAGGAGTTGAACCGCTCCGATCCCATCGCGATCGCGGCCAATACTGGCCTCCCCCCCGCGCACTCGAGCTCGACGCTCGCCACACCCGCCTCGACCAGCTTCTGGGTCCAGTCGGAAATCAGCCCGGTGTGGACCGAGATCGGGGTTCCCACCTCGATCAGGCAGTCGGCCACCGCTTCGAGCGCCATCCCAACCCCGAGCTCGACCGCGGCGCCGGCGGGGATCAACCCTGCGACGTGGCCGCCGATCTGTCTTGCGATCTCACGCGGCGTCCTCGGCTCGGCCAGCGTCGCGGGCCGCTCCCCCTCAACCAGGTAATCGACGTCGGCAACCGCGATGCGTGGGCCCCGCGGCTTCCCGGCCCATTCCGGAAGCAGCTCGACCGCGCAGAAGCGCGCTCGCTCGAGCACGATCGTCGAGAGGTCGGTTGCCGGGACCAGGCAGATCTCCTCGCCCGACCTGACGCCGGTCAGGAGGGCCCCGTCGAACGTGATCGAGCCTGCCTCGATTGCCGCCGAGCACTGCCCCATCGAGAGCTCGAGCAGATCCACCTCTCCCCGCGCCGCCTCGGCGCGAAGCCGCCCGGGCGCCGGCGTGAGCAGGCGATGGCCATATTTGGCCGCCTCGAATATCCGCGCCTGCGAACCGGTCAACACCTGCAGGAACCGCAGGTCCGAGCGCCGCGGCGCGATGTCTGCCAGTAGCTCCGCGATCAGCGCCCGCGGCTCGGCGGCCCCCGATGAGAGGAAGAGCGAATCACCGTCCCTTACGAGCCGCTCCATTGACGGTCGGCTGTCCATCACGCATCAGCGGGCGGCTGAGAGCGCGTAAGCCGGCGTCGCCTCGGACAGAGCCGCTTCCAGGCTCACGGCCTTATCGTGCAAGTCCTTGCCTGCTTCCATCACTTTCTTGGTGGGAAAGGTGTCCGGCGATCCGACCAAGCAAAGGATCAACTCCACGTTGCCCTCGGGGCCGGTGACGACGGTGGCCACCGCGCTGACTCCCCGCTGGTACTCCTCGAGCGAGACCGCAAAGCCGCGGCGCCTCACCTCCTCTAGATCCTTCTGCAGCTCGTCCAGACCGGCCGCGTTGCCGACGCTGGTTTCGCTCATGAAGCTGACCGCTTTCGAGTACGGCCGGGTGGCCAGCACCGCGCGTCCCATCGCCGGTACGGTGAGTGGCCTGATCTCGCCCACCGAGGCGGCGAGATCGTCAGCGTCGGCTTTCGAGAGGTGGTCGATGATCAGAATCCCCGAGTCGTCCGGCAGCAGCTGACCGAGGACCAGGACCGCGTTGTACTTGTCGAGAAGCGGGGTGACCTCGTTCTCCACCAGCTCGCGGTAGGAGAAGTTGCGGCGGCTCGCGTTGCCAAGCGCGACCAGCTTGGGGCCGAGCCGGTAGAGCGGCACCCTGCTGTCCCGCTCGACTATCCCAGCCCGCGACAGGGACTTGAGGATGTTGAAGCAGGTGCTCTTGTTCAAGTCCAGCGCCATCGCGATCTCCGATAGAGACGCGTCCATCCGGACCTCCGCCAGGTAGTCGAGGATCGCGACGGCGCGATCGATTGCCGGCGTCCCCCCGACCGGTGACTCCGAATCAGCAGCCATCGTCAACTCCCGCTTTTCTCCAGAGGCTCGCTCTCCGCGGCCTCTTCGATGACACCGCTCTTCACCATCCGCTCGATGCGAGCGGCGTCGAATCCTAACATCTCGGTCAGGACTTCCCTGGTGTGTTGTCCCAGCAGCGGAGGCGGTGAGGGAGGGGTACGTTCGGAATCCGCAAACCGCACCGGAGTTCCCAGCACACGCACGGTTCCGGCGGTCGGATGCTCGAAGGTCTGGAAGGCATCGCGGGAGCTGACCTGCTCCTGCTCGAGCGCCTCGACGACGTCGAGGATCGGGCCGAAGGGAACGTCGGCCTCGTCGAGCAACTCGTCCCATTCGGCTCGGGTTCGCTCTCGGAAGATCTCTTCGACAATCACGATCAGCTCCTCGCGATTGTTGCGACGGTCATCGGTGGTGCGGAAGCGATCGTCCTCGAGCAGGTCCTCGCGGCCCGCGGCGATGCAGAAGCGCCGCCAGAACGGGCCGACGTGGAGGGCGAGGACGATGTGACCGTCCTTCGCCGCGAAGCGGCCGTAGGGCACGACGTGGTGGTGACTGCTCCCCACCCGCTCGGGTGCCTTTTCGGTCAGCATCGCATACTGCGCCAGGTACCCGAGCAGGCCCATCAGGCCCTCGAGCAGGCTGAGGTCGACGTGCTGGGGAGTGCGGTCGTGGCTGCGCCGGTACAGCGCAGCGAGGACGGCGATAGCGCCCCAGAGACCGCCACCGAGATCGCCCATCGGCAGGCCCATCTTGATCGGAGGACCGGTGGGCTCGCCAGTGATGCTCATGACGCCGCTGCGTGCCTGCGTGACGAGATCGAACGACGGCTTGCTGGCCAGCGGGCCGTCCTTGCCGAAACCGCTGATCGAGACCAGGATCACCGACTCATTGCGTTTGCAGAGCTCCTTGAACCCGAGGCCGAGGCGGTCCATCACACCGGGGCGGAAGTTCTCGACCACAACATCGCATTCGGCCGCCAGCTCGAGGGCGATCTCGCGGCCCTCGT
>JBFXEM010000283.1:0-3874 GCA_050180135.1 Solirubrobacterales bacterium
ACAGGTCGGCGAGCAGGTCCAGAACGAGCTCACCAAGTCCTTCGCCAGCGCCGCCGGCACCGCCGAGCAGTACCCCCGATACGCACCCCAGATCATCGAGGCGGCGCGCACCTCATTCCTCGACGGCGGCGACTGGACCTACGCCGCGGGGATGATCGCCGTCGCCCTCGGCATCAGCGTCGTCTTCTTCCTCTTCCCCAAACGCGAGCGCGAGCTCGCCCTGCTCGACCGCTTCCACGCCGAAGACGCGGATCCGGCCTGACGCCCTCGATCGACTGGCGCCCCGATAGGGGCTGAAATCCATCGAGCGCGATAATCCCAGGGTGAGCTTCCACCTGCTCAGAGCCGGCGACGCCTTCTGGCGGCGCTCGAACCAGATGCAGATCCAGAACACGGACCTCGGCAAGCAGCTGGAGGCGACCCAGCTGGGCTCGCGCCTGTGGCGGCTGGAGCCCGGGCAGGCCTCGACCAAGCACCGCCACGCCACCCAGGAGGAGCTCTACGTCCTGCTCGAGGGCGAGGGACGGATGCGGATCGACGAAGAGGTGCTGACCCTGGCGCCGCTGGACACGCTGCTGGTCGGCCCCGACTCGGTCCGCCAGCTCTTCAACGACACCGAGGCCGACCAGCTCTGGCTCGTCGTCGGCGCCCCGCCGGAGCCGGCTAACACGCTGGAGATGAGCGAGGAGCAGTTGCGCGCGCTCTACCCGGACGGGCCGAAGGCGCTGCCGCCCGAGCTCGGCGGCGCGTAGGGGCGGCGCTCAGGCGGCCGCGGCGGCTGCTTGGAGCCCGGCGACGAACGCCTCCAGCTGCGGGCGCTTCTCGGCGTCCGTGACGAAACCGACGAAGGGCGGCTGCGCGAAGGTGAGGGTGACCTGGACCATCGCCACCTTCTCGCCGCCGAAGAGCTTGGTGCGCTTCTCGAAGTCCTTCCACTCAGCCTGCTGAAACGACGAGGCGGCAAGCCGTGCCTTCGGCTCTCCGCCACGCTGCTTTTCGAACCACTCGCCGTCGAGGACGAGCGACTCGTTGCTTTCGCCTTCGACGCTGAGCATCGGTTGAAATCTATCCAGCCGGCCGGGAGCGTGGTAAAAGACCACATGCCCCGACCCCGCCAAAGCCTCTCGCTTCTGCTCGCGGGGCTGGCGTTGGCGCTGCTGCCGGGGAGCGCGGTCGCGGCACCTGCCGTGACCAGCACCGCCGACAGCGGGCCCGGTTCGCTGCGGGCGGCGATCATCGGCGCCAATTCGGGTGAATCTATCGCGGTGCCCGCGGGCACCTACGGCATCTCCTCCGGCGAGCTGCTCGTCGACAAGAACCTGACGATCGCCGGCGCCGGGCCCGCGCAGACGGTCGTTCGCGCGGTCGCCCCGGGCTTTCGGATCTTCCACGTGGGCAACGGCAAGGACGTGGCGATCTCCGGCATGACCATCCGCGACGCCACCCTGGTGCAACCGGGAGGCATCGCGGAAGGGGCCGGGATCTACGTCGAAGAAGGCGGCGTCTCGATCAGCGACGTCGCCTTCGCCAACAACACCGTCGACGCCACCGGCCTCTCCGGCGCAAGCGGCGGCATCGCCGGCGGCGGCGCGGTCGCGGCCCGCAAAGGCCGCTTGGCGATCAGCGGCTCCAGCTTCACGGGCAACGTGGCAATCTCTCGCGGCGGCGCCGCCAAAGGCGGCGGCATCGCCGAAGGGGGCGGCGTCTACGGCCAGGAATCGCCGGTCACCATCTCCGCTTCGACCTTCAACGGCAACCGCGTCGAAGCCAGTGGCGGCGCGGGAGCCGCCAACGCTGCTCAGGGCGGCGGCATCGCCACCGGCGCCGGTGCCGCGGCTCGGAAGGGCTCGCTGACGATTGCCGCCAGCAGCTTCGCCGGCGGCGCCACCATCTCCCGCGGCGGCCTCGGCGCCGAAGGCGGCATCGCCGAAGGCGGCGGCGCGATGACCCAGGGAGCGCTGACGACGATCTCGACCTCGACCTTCAGCGGCGGCGAGGTGGACGCCAGCGGCGGCCAGGGCGCCGCTGCTCCCAAACAGAACGGTGGCATCGCCCGCGGAGGCGGCGTCGCCCTCCGGGACCCCGCCCCCGGCTCGAACCTGCTCTCGAGCACGGCCGCCGGCAACTCGGTGCGCTCGCTCGGCGGCGCCGGCGGAGTCGGTGGAATCGCCAGCGGCGGCGGCTTCAACTTGCAGGCCGAGGATGGCCCGGTCCTGCTCTCGCAGCTGACCCTGGCCGCCAACAGCGCCACGACCGGCACCGAAGGGATCGCCGAAGGCGGCGGCCTCAACGCGGAGATCTACCTCGCGGGCGCGATCGCGATCCTCAGCTCGACCCTTACCGGCAACGCGGTCGCCGGCCCCTCCAGCGCGATCGTCGAAGGCGGCAACCTCGGAGCCGATGCGAAAGCGACGATCGCCAACTCGATCGTCAGCGGAGGCGTCGGGCCCGCCGGGGTCGGCAACTGCAGCAAAGAGGCTTCGAAGCGACCCGCCTCCAAGGGCTTCAACCTCGACAGCACCAACCAGTGCACCTTCGCCGCGGCCGGCGACCTGGTCGACGCCGACCCCCAGCTCGGGCCGCTCGGCCTCAACGGAGGCCCGACCCCGACCACGGTGCCGGCGATCACCAGCCCGGCGGTCGACCGCGGCACCGGGCTCGGCCTGGCGCTCGACCAGCGCGGCTTGACCAGGCCGGTCGACTTCCCCTCGATCCCCAACGCCGCCGGCGGCGACGGCGCCGACATCGGCTCGGTCGAGGTGCAGCCGTCGACGGCGATCGCCTTCGGCAAGCTGAAGAAGAACCGCAAGAAGGGGACGGCGCTGCTGACCGTGCTCCTCCCCTCCCCCAACTTCGGCACCGTCACCCTCGCCGGCAAGGGGCTGAAAGCACGCAGCAAGGCGCTGGGCGGGACCACTACCCAGGTGACCTTCGCGATCGTCACCAAAGGCAAGGCCAAGAAGGCCCTGCGCAAGCGCGGCAAGCGCAAGGTCGGGATCACGGTGACCTACACGGCGCTTCCGACCGCCACCGTCACCCTGACCCGCAAGGCGACGCTGGTGCGCAAGTCCAAGCACAAGCGCCACCACAAGAGCAAAGCCCACCGCTAGCGCGGGAGATCCCGCACCAACGGTGGGCCGTGCGCCGTTGCGAATCTGCGCTTACCGCTGGGCGCGCAGGGTGACGCTGTTGGCCGCGCTGCATTCCGGCGTGGCGACGGCGCGGGCGTAGTAGCGGCCGCTGTGCAGGCCGGGGTTGCCCATGTTCCATTCGTAGCCGTCCCCGTTGGCCTGGGAGGTGTCCATCCCCACCTGCTGGTCGGTGCGCGGCTTCTGCTTGGCGCCGAGCTGCTTGTAGAGGACCACGGTGCGTTCGCTCTTGCACTCGAGCTTCGGGCTCTTGACGAAGCCGTAGAAGCCACCGGACTCGGCGATGATCACGACTTTGGTCGGCGGCGTCGCGGCGCTGGCGGCGCTGCCACCGAGCCCGGCCAGAGCGAGGGCCGAGACGGCGAGGACGGCGATCAGGTTGCGGAAGTTGGTCTTGCGGGTCATTGCGTTTCTCCTTGTTCTTGGTTGGTCGCTGCTTGCAATGACCATGCTCGGCGAGGACGGGCGTCGCGACCAGAACCCCCAGGGGTGAACCTGCTCACCCCCCCCGTCCGCGGGCGGGCGTTCCGCCCCGCGGCGCGCCTCGCCACGTGCGCAGCCGGACACCTCGCTCTGCGCTTGGACTGACGCAGACGCGAAGAGCCGACCCAGGCTCGGCCTTCCCCCGTTCATCCGTCCCAGGGCAAAGCTGGCGGTCGGGACCCCAGGAGTGGGAACCGCCCCAACCGCCCTCGATCGCTTTTCAGGGACGCGTAGTTGGGAGT
>JBFXEM010000284.1:0-3861 GCA_050180135.1 Solirubrobacterales bacterium
GCCCTCGCCCTCGTAGCGCTCGATCCGCGCCGCCGGCAGCTCCGGCAGCGCCTCGCGAGCGGCACGCAGCATCTCCTCGGTCGGCACGATCGGGACCAGGTCGGGCTCGGGGAAGTAGCGGTAGTCGTGCGCTTCCTCCTTCGAGCGCAGCGAGGTCAGCTCGCCGCTGCGGGGGTCGAAGTGCAGCGTCTCCTGTTCGACCGTCCCCCCCGCCTCGACCAGCGCCTTCTGGCGCTCCAGCTCGGCTTCGACGCCGCGCTGGAGGAAGCGGAAGCTGTTCATGTTCTTCAGCTCGGTCTTGGTCCCGAGCTCGTCGGATCCGACCGGGCGCACGGAGACGTTGGCGTCGACCCGCAGGCTGCCCTCCTCCATGTTGACGTCGGAGACTCCGAGCTGGCGCACCGTCTCACGCAACAGCCGCGCCCACTGGGCCGCCTCGGCAGCGCCGCGCAGATCGGGCTCGGTGACGATCTCGACCAGCGGCGTGCCGCCGCGGTTGAAGTCGACCAGCGAGGCGCCGGACCCGTGGATCCGCCCCGACTCGCCGACGTGGATCATCTTCGCCGCGTCCTCCTCCAGGTGGGCGCGGTGGATGCGAACGTCGCCGAGCCGTCCGGGCCCGCAGATCGGAATGTCGTACTGGCTGATCTGGTAGGCCTTGGGGCTGTCGGGATAGAAGTAGTTCTTGCGGTGGAAGATCGAGCGCGGGGCGATCTCGCACTCCAGCGCCGCCCCGATCTGCAGCGCGTAGAGGACCGCCTGCTCGTTGACGACCGGCAGCACCCCCGGGTGTGCGAGGCAGATCGGGCAGGTGTGGGTGTTCGCCTCGTCCCCGAAGGAGAGTTCGCAGCCGCAGAACATCTTCGTCTTCGTCGCCAGCTGGACGTGGATCTCCAGCCCGATCACGGCCTCCAGCTCAGCCACCGTCGACCCCCCGGTTCCAGGGCCGTTGCGCGGCCACCTCGGCCTCGAAGCCGATCCCCTGCTCGAGCGCGTAGGCGGCCTCCAGCAGCTTCTGCTCGGCGAAGGCCGGCGCCGCGATCTGGAACCCGACCGGCAGCTTCGGCCCGCCGCCCTCGGGCTCGGCGAGGCCGGAGGGAATCGAGATCGCCGGGATCCCGGCCAGGCTCATCGGCACCGTGAAGAAGTCGTTGAGATACATCGCCAGCGGGTCGGCGGTCTTCTCGCCGAGCCCGAAGGCAACCGAGGGCGAGGTCGGGGTGACGACGAAATCGACGCCCGCGAAGGCGGTGGTGAAGTCTTCGGCGATCCGGGTCCGCACCTTCTGGGCCTGCCCGTAGTAGGCGTCGTAGTAGCCGGAGGAGAGCGCGTAGGTGCCGAGCATGATCCGCCGCTTCACCTCGGGCCCGAAGCCGTCGGCGCGGGTCGTCTCGTACATCTCGATCAGGTCGCCTTCGCCGCCGGAGCGCATCCCGTAGCGGACGCCGTCGTAGCGGGCAAGGTTCGACGACGCCTCGGCCGGGGCGATCACGTAGTAGGCGGAGATCCCGTGCTCGGCGCTGGGCAGGGCGACCTCGGCGATCTCCCCGCCGAGCTGCTCGATCCGCGCCAGCGTCGCCTCGAAGTTCTCCCGCACGCCCGCCTCGAAGCTGTCGCGGGCGAGCTCGGCAGGGACGCCGAAGCGCAGCCCGCTGAGGTCCTCGCGGCTGGGGGCGACGACCCCGCCCTCGATCCCGACCGAGGTCGAGTCGCAGGGGTCGCGGCCCTGCAGCGCCGCCAGCATCAGCGCCGCGTCGGTGACGTCGCGGGTCAGCGGCCCGCACTGGTCCAGCGAGGAGGCGAAGGCGATCATCCCGTAGCGGGAGATCGAGCCGTAGGTCGGCTTCAGGCCGACGATGCCACACAGCGAGGCGGGCTGGCGGATCGAGCCGCCGGTGTCGGTGCCGATCGCGCACGGGGCCAGTCCGCCCGCGACGGCGGCGGCGGAGCCGCCCGAGGATCCACCGGGGACGCGGGTGCGGTCCCATGGGTTGAGGACCGGTCCGTAAGCGGAGTTCTCGTTCGAGGACCCCATCGCGAACTCGTCCATGTTGGTCTTGCCGAGCACGCGGGCGCCGGCGGCGTCGAGGCGCTGCACCGCGTGCGCCGTGTAGGGCGGCCGGTAGCCGGCGAGGATCTGCGAGCCGGCGGTGGTCGGCGAGCCCTCGGTGGCGAAGATGTCCTTGACGGCGACCGGGATCCCACCCAGTGGTCCCTTGACGACCTGGTAGTCGTCGGCGTTCTCGACCGACCAGAGGTAGGCGTTCAGCTCGTCACCCGCGGCCGCCCGCATCCAGGCCGCGAAGTACTCCTCGGCGGAGACTTCGCTCGCGGCGATCTTCGCCGCCGCCTCGGCGACGGTCAGCTGCAGCAGCTCGCCCATCAGGCGTCGGCCTGGTCGGCCTGGGGCGAGGGGACGCGGAAGGCGCCGTCGACCGCTTCGGGCGCCGACGCCAACGCCACCTCGCGCGGCAGGCTCGGACGCGGAACGTCGGGACGCAGCACGTTCTCCAGCGCGACCACGTGCGAAGTCGGCTCGACCCCCTCCAGATCCATCTGCGAGATCCGGTCGACGTGCGCCAGGATCCCCGACAACTCCTCCGTCATCCGCTCGACTTCCTCGTCGGAGAGCTTGAGGCGGGCCAGTTTGGCGACGTGGAGCACCTGTGCGCGGTCGATCACCCGCGGCATTCTAGGCGGATGTCCAGGGACGCTGGCGGACTGGCTGCCCAGCCAGTATTGTGCCCGACGGATGCAGGGACCCGCGGCCGAGAGATTCGTCGTTCTGAGCCTTCGTGTGCTCGCGGCGACGTTCGCGGTGGTCGGCCTGCTCTTCATCGCCGTCCCCGACGGCACCCTCGACGTGATCTCCGATTTCGGCGAATGGTTCGGGAACGACACCCGCGCCCCACACGGCGACGAGCAGCTCTGGCTCTCGCTCGGCTTCGCCTACATGGTCGTGATCACCGGGATCTGCCTGCTGGCCCAGACCGACGTCGTCCGCTACCGGGCGCTGCTGCTGGTCCTCGCCGCCGGCAAGACCGCCTCCTCGCTGGCCACGCTCGGCTTCTTCGTCTTCGACGAACAGGTCTTCGCCTACCTGCTGAACTTCCTGCTCGACGGCTCGCTGGTCCTCATCGCCCTCGGGCTCTGGGTCCTGGCCGGCCGCATCGGCCGGCCGGCCGACCCCGGTTGAAGGCGCCCGCCAGGGCTCTCGGCCGCTGAGCAACGCACCCTGAGCGCGATCTGCGCGGCGATGGCGCCGGGCATCGACGGCCTGCCCGCCGCCGAGCGCGAGGTCGACGTCTCCGGGCCGGTCGCCCGCTTCCTCGCCACCACCTCGCCGCGGGTCCTGATCCGGCTGCGCCTGGGGCTGCGCGCCTTCGAGTGGCTGCCCTTCCCCTGGCGCTTCAGCCGCCTCGACCCGGCCGCCCAGGAGGACTTCCTGCACCGGCTGGAGCGCTCGCACCTCTCCCTCCACCACGACCTGCTGCTGATGGCGAAGCTGTTCTCGACGCTCGGCTACGCGGTGACGCCCCAGGTCCAGGGGCGGATCGGATTCCAGATCGGCTGCGCTCGCGCCGACGGAACCCTGCCCGAGCCGGCCGGCTCGCTCGGCGACACCGAACCGCGGGGTGATGGCGAGGAATGCGACGTCCTGATCGTCGGCTCCGGAGCCGGCGGCGCCGTCGCCGCCGACACCCTCGCCGCCGCCGGGCTCGACGTGCTGGTGATCGAGGCCGGCGGCCACCACAACCGCGACAACTACCCGAGCGACCACCTCGAGGCGATCTCCGAGCTCTACCGAGACGCCGGCCTGACGATCGCCGAAGGGCGGCCGCCGATCCCGGTCCCGGTCGC
>JBFXEM010000285.1:0-3849 GCA_050180135.1 Solirubrobacterales bacterium
CGACACCGTTGGCGGCCGCCATCCGCCGCGCGACCGGGGTCGCGCGCACGTCGGCGCCGTTGCCGCTGCTGGCGGCCGCGGCCGGCGCTTGCGGCGCACTGGGGGCCTGCGCGGCGGCGCTCGCGGTGCCGGCGGAGGTCGTTTCCATCTCGGCCAGGGCAGCCCCGACCTTGACTTCGTCGTCGACCGCGACCAGAAGCTTGGTGATGACCCCGGCGGCGGGGGCTGGCACCTCGGCGTCGACCTTGTCGGTCGAGACCTCGATCACCGTGTCGCCCTCGGCGACGCTGTCGCCCTCGGCGACGTGCCACTCGAGCACGACGCCCTCGGTCACCGACTCGCCCATCTCCGGCATCGCGATCGTCAGCGACTGCGCGGCCGGCTCCGTCTCGGCTTCACCCGGGGCGTCGGCGGCCGGTACCGCCTCGGCGTTCCCGTTCGAGCCGTTGCCATCGGCGCCGGCGTCGCCCCCGTTCGCGGCGCCGCCGCCGGCCAGCGCCGGCGAGTCGGGGTCGACCGGACCGGTGGCTTCCATCTCGGCCAGCACGGCCCCGACCTTGACTTCGTCGTCGACCGAGACCAGCAGTTTCGTGATCACTCCGTCGGCCGGGGCGGGGACCTCGGCGTCGACCTTGTCGGTGGAGACCTCGACGACGGTGTCGCCCTCGGAAACGGTGTCGCCCTCGGCAACGTGCCACTCGAGAACGATGCCCTCGGTCACCGACTCGCCCATCTCGGGCATTGCGATTTGCACGGTGGCCGTCTCTGGCATTTCTCGTTTGAGTCTATGAAACCCGGCGTACGGGCACGATCTCGATATACCCTGGTACCCGATGAGCTATTTCGTCACCGGCGCAACTGGATTCATCGGCCGTCACCTGGTCGAGCGCTTGTTGCAGCGCGAGGGCACGATCTACGCTCTGGTCCGGGCCGGATCGCGCGGCCGCCTGGAGGAGCTGCGGACCGGCTGGGGCGCCGACGGCGCCCGCGTCGTGCCGGTCTCCGGCGACCTCACGCAGGCGGGGTTGGCGGTGTCCGAGGAGGACCTGGTCGCGATGCGCGGCGAGATCGACCACTTCTTCCACCTGGCGGCGATCTACGACATCACCGCCGATGCCGAATCGCAGGAGATCGCCAACGTCGAGGGGACTCGTCACGCGCTCGAGCTCGCCGGCACCGTCGAGGCGGGCTGCTTCCACCAGGTCAGCTCGATCGCCGCCGCCGGCCTCTACCGCGGCGAATGGCGCGAGGACATGTTCGACGAGGCGCAGCGGCTGGACAACAACCCCTACTTCCGCACCAAGCACGAGTCCGAGCGGTTGGTCCGCGAATACGCGCGCCCGTGGCGGGTCTACCGGCCGGGGATCGTGGTCGGCGACTCGCGCACCGGTGAGATCGACAAGATCGACGGGCCCTACTACTTCTTCAAGGCGCTGCAGCGGGCGCGCCGGGTGCTGCCCGCGTGGTTGCCGACGGTCGGGATCGAAGGCGGCGAGATCAACATCGTCCCGGTCGACTACGTCGCCGCGGCGATGGACCACATCGCCCACGAGCCGGGGCTCGACGGCCGCGCCTTCCACCTCACCGACCCCAACCCCCGCACCGCGGGCGAGGTGATCAACCTCTTCGCCAGGGCGGCCGACGCGCCGCAGATGGCGCTGCGGCTGGACACCGACGTGACCGAGCCGGCGACCAGCGCGATCCGCGGGGCCCTCAAGTTCTTCCCGCCGGCGAAGCGGGTGCTGAAGCTCGGGATCGGTCAGCTCGGGCTGCCGGCCGACGTCCTCACCTACGTCGACTATCCGACCACCTTCGACTCCAGCGGCGCCCAGGCGGCGCTGGCGGGGTCGGGAATCGAGGTGCCGCCGCTGGAGAGCTACGCGACCCGGGTCTGGGACTACTGGGAGCGCAACCTCGATCCGGATCTCTTCAAGGACCGCTCGCTGGCCGGCGCCGTGCGCGGCAAGATCATCCTGATCACCGGCGCCTCGTCGGGGATCGGCCGGGCGACCGCGGTCAAGGTCGCCGACGCCGGCGCCACCGTCCTGCTGGTTGCCCGCAACGTCGAGAAGCTGGAGGAGACGAAAGCGGAGATCGCCGCCGCCGGCGGCAGCGCCCACATCCACCGCTGCGACATGGCCGACATCGAGGACATCGAACGGATGGCCGACGAGGTCCTCACCTACCACGGCCACGTCGACATCCTCGTCAACAACGCCGGCCGCTCGATCCGCCGCTCGGTGGCGCTCTCCTACGACCGCTTCCACGACTACGAGCGGACGATCCAGCTCAACTACCTCGGCTCGCTGCGGCTGATCCTGGCCCTGTTGCCGGCAATGCGCTCCCGCAAGTCGGGCCACATCATCAACATCAGCTCGATCGGCGTGCAGACCAACCCGCCGCGCTTCTCCGCCTACGTCGCCTCGAAGGCCGCGCTCGACGCCTTCAGCCGCGTGATCGCCTCGGAGATGGTCGAAGACCGGGTCCACATCACCACGATCAACATGCCGCTGGTGCGGACGCCGATGATCGCGCCGACCCGGATGTACGACATGTTCCCGGCGATCACCCCGGAGGAGGCGGCGGAGATGATCGCCAAGGCGATGGTCAACAAACCGAAGAAGGTGGCGACCAAACTCGGCAACTTCGGCGAGCTGCTCTACGCGGTGGCGCCGAAGGCAAACGACAAAATCCTCAACACCGCCTACAAACTCTTCCCCGACTCGCAGGCTGCCAAAGGCAAGGAGAGCGAGGCGAGGGACAAGCCGCCGACCACCGAGGCCGTCGCCTTTGCGCACCTCATGAAAGGCGTTCACTGGTAGGAGGCACCCGGTGGGCGCCGCTTGACGGGGCAACCGTGGATGACGCCTCAGGTCTTCGCCTGAGGCCACGTTCTTCGTCGTGAATGGCGCTGCCATTCACTCCCCAGCCCGCGACCTCATGCTCGGCCTGCGTCGCCCCCACGGCCACCCCGTCTGCGCGTCGACCACCGTGCGCCTCCGCTCCCTTCCAATCCTGCGGCTCCTTTTCGGCCCTGTGGACCGGGAGCCGCGGGATTGCGTATAGCGTGGGGCGATGGCTGAGCGGAGGCTCAAGCATTGGGGCTGGGGATATGAGGACCAGACGCCGACGGCGACGCAGATGCGCGAGGCCGCGGAAGGGATCCGGGCGCGGTTCGGGTTCGGGGGTGAGGTCGAAAAGCCCGTGCCGCTCTCTGCGGTCGAGCTGCGGGCGCCGCGGCTGAAGCGGCCGACCGCCTTCGGGGACCTGTTCAGCGACGACCGCTACGAGCGGGTCTCGCACGCGCTCGGTAAGGCATACCGCGACGTCGTCCGTGGCTTTCGCGGCGAGTTCGAGAACCCGCCGGATCTGGTCGCCTTCCCGCGCGAGGAGTCGGAGATCGAGACGGTGCTGAGTTGGACCGAGGCCGAGGGTGCGGCAGTGATCCCGTTCGGCGGCGGTACCAGCGTCTGCGGGGGAGTCGAGGCGCGCCTCGGCGACCGGCCGGTGGTGACGATGGACCTGCGGCGGCTCGACCGGGTCCTCGAAGTCGACCCCGCTTCGTTGGCGGCGCGGATTCAGGCCGGGGCCACCGGCCCGCGGCTGGAGGAGCAGCTGCGCGAGCACGGCCTCACCCTGCGCCACTTCCCGCAGTCCTTCGAGTACGCGACCCTCGGCGGCTGGATCGCGACCCGCGCCGGTGGCCACTTCGCGACCCTGATGACCCACATCGACGACCTGGTCGAGTCGGTGCGGGCGATCACCCCGCGCGGCGCCTGGGAGAGCCGGCGGCTGCCGGGCTCCGGCGCGGGCCCCTCGCCCGACCGCATGTTGATTGGCTCTGAGGGA
>JBFXEM010000286.1:0-3843 GCA_050180135.1 Solirubrobacterales bacterium
AGCCGCGAACAGTGCCCGCGGCGAGTCCAGGGCCGATCCGGAGGGACCGCGCGCCAACGCCTCGTAGCCGACCACCCGTCCGCTCTCCAGCTCGACGATCGGTTGATATGCAGCGCAAAGCTCCCCGTTGCCAACGAGGTCCATCACGCCTGAGCTCGTGCTCTGGGAAGGTGGCATCAGTAGGTCCTGCGGAATACCCGCTCTGGCGGTTGACCGAAACCGGTCTGTGCTAGCTTGCAGCGGCCGTGGCCCCCTGGGTGCACGGCTTTTTTAAGACTGAGACGAGATATGAGCCTGACCAAAGAAAAGAAGAGCGAGCTGATCGGCAAGTACGGTCGCGCCGATGGCGACACCGGCTCCGCCGAGGTTCAGATTGCCCTCGCCACCGAGCGGATCAACGAACTCACCGAGCACCTGCGCACGCACACCAAGGACCACCACTCGCGCCGTGGCCTGCTGATGCTGGTCGGCAAGCGACGCCGCATGCTGCGCTACCTCGAAAAGACCGACCTCGAGCGCTACCGCGCCCTGGTCGCCGATCTCGGTCTGCGCCGATGATCGCGGTTGGCGAGCAGGCACCGGACTTCACCCTCCGCAATCAGGAGGGCGAGGACGTTTCGCTCGCCGACTACAAGGGCCGCAAGGTCCTGCTGGTCTTCTACCCGATGGACTTCAGCCCGGTCTGCTCAGACCAGCTCTCCATCTACCAGGAGGTCAAGCCGGAGCTGAGCGAGAAAGGCGTCGAGCTGGTCGGGATCAGCATCGACCACGCTTACGCGCACAAAGCCTTCCAGGAGAAGCTCGGCATCGACACCACCCTGCTGGCCGACTTCGAGCCCAAGGGTGAGGTTTCGAGGGCCTATGGCTCCTACCTCGACGGCCCCGGGATCGCCAACCGCACCCTCGTCCTCGTCGACGAGGATGGCAAGGTCGCCTGGACCTACGAATCGCCCTCGCCCGGTGAGTACCCCGGCGCGAACGTCATCTTCGACGGCCTCGCCTGAGCGACGAGTCTGCTCGGGGTCCGCGTGTCGGACGCAGGCGCAGACTCGTGAGCCTGAGCAGCGCTCCAGTTCCCCCGATCGGGCCTGACGACCACGTCCGCGGCGAGGGGGAGGAAACCGTGGTCGTCTACGCAGACCTCGGCTGCCCGCACTGCGCCGCCGCCTGGCGGCGACTGATCGAGGTTCCCGGCCGGCGCATCGTCTTTCGCCACTTCCCGGTCTCCAGCAAGCATCCGCGCGCTCCGGCCCTGCACATGGCGGCAGAGGCCGCCGGCGCCCAGGGCCGCTTCTTCGAGATGGTCGACTCGCTCTACGCTGACCGCGGCCGGGTCGACGATCCGCACCTGTGGGAGCGCGCCGAGCGCTTTGGACTCGACCTGCCTCGCTTCGAGTCCGAGCGCCGCGCGGAGGCCACCAGGCTGCGAGTACGGCGCGATTTCGAGTCCGGGATCCGCGCGGGAGTGACGACGACCCCCGCGCTGTACGAGGTCTCCGGTACTCTTCCTCGGGAACGAGAACGAGAGTTCTGAAAGCAGATGGCCACCAACCGGGTGGCCGGAGGTAGGACAACTAAATGAGCATGTTTGACGTAACCCGCGTCTCGGCGGATATCGGCGACAGCCAGATTTCCTTCGAGACGGGCAAACTCGCAAAGCAGGCGGGTGGCGCGGTCGTGGTTCAGGCCGGCGACACGATGGTCCTCTGCACCGCAACCATCGGCGGCCTGCGCGACGTGGACTTCCTTCCCCTCACCGTCGACGTCGAGGAGCGGATGTACGCCGCGGGCAAGATCCCCGGCTCGTTCTTCCGTCGCGAGGGCAAATCCGGCGAGAAGGCGACGCTTACCGCGCGCATGATCGACCGGCCGATCCGCCCGCTGTTCCCGAAGGGCTGGCACTACGAGACCCAGCTGGTCGCGATGCCGCTCTCGGTTGACCACGTCAACCCCTACGACATCCTCGCCATGAACGGCGCCTCCGCGGCACTGGCGATCTCGCCGGTCCCGGTCGCCAAGCACGTCGGCGCGGTGCGTATCGGCAAGCTCGACGGCGAATTCGTCGTCAACCCCGACGAGGAGAGCCACGAAGAGCTGGAGCTCGACCTGATCGTCGCCGGCACCGACGAGGCGATCCTGATGGTCGAGGCCGGCGCTGACGGCGTCTCCGAGGCCGAGATCCTCGACGCCCTCGACATCGCCCACGGCGAGATCAAGAAGCTCGTCGCCGCGATGGAGGAGCTGCAGCAGAAGGCCGGCAAGGAGAAGGTCCAGCACGTCGAGCCGGAGCTCGACGCTTCCCTGCTCGACCAGATCCGCGGCGAGTACGGCCAGGCGCTGGTCGACGCGATCGCGACCGAGGGCAAGCTCGAGCGCTACGAGGCGATCGACGCCGTCAAGGACGAGGTCGTCGCCAAGTACGCCCCCGAGGGCGAGGAGGACAACTCCGAGCGAAAGGCCGAGGTCAAGGCGATCTTCGGCGCGATCGAGAAGGACACGATCCGCAAGGCGATCGCGGTCGACAAGAAGCGTCCCGACGGCCGCGCCCAGGACGAGATCCGTCCGATCGAGTGCGAGGTCGACATCTCCCCGCGCGTGCACGGCTCCGCCCTGTTCACCCGCGGCGAGACCCAGATCCTCTCCAACGTGGCCCTGGGTACGACGCGGATGGACATGCGGCTCGACACGCTCGGTCTGCAGACGACCAAACGCTTCTTCCACCACTACAACTTCCCGCCCTTCTCGGTCGGGGAGGCGGGCTTCATGCGCGGCCCGAAGCGGCGTGACATCGGTCACGGCGCCCTCGCCGAGCGCGCCCTGGTGGCGACGATTCCCGACGAAGAGTCGTTCCCGTACGTGATCCGCGCGGTCTCCGAGACGCTCGAGTCCAACGGCTCCTCCTCGATGGGTTCGGTCTGCGCCTCCTCGATGGCGCTGCAGGCGGCGGGCGTCCCGGTGAGCGCACCGGTCGCCGGCGTCGCCATGGGCCTGATCAAGGAGGGCGACGACTACATCGTCCTCACCGACATCGCCGGCGTCGAGGACCACCTCGGCGACATGGACTTCAAGGTCGCCGGCACCAAGGACGGGATCACCGCCCTGCAGATGGACATCAAGATCACCGGCGTCACCTTCGAGATCCTCGAGGACGCGCTGGAGCAGGCGCTGAAGGGCCGCCAGTTCATCCTCGGCAAGATGGCCGAGGCGATCGACGGGCCGCGCGAGAAGCTCTCCAAGCACGCGCCGGCGATCGAGTCGATCAAGATCGACCCCGAGAAGATCGGTGCCGTGATCGGCAAAGGCGGCGAAACGATCCGCGCCCTCTGCGAGGAGTTCGAAGCCGAGATCGACGTCGAGGACGACGGCACGGTGCGGATCTACGCTCCGACCGGCGAACTCGTCGAGGGCTGCGTCGCCCGCATCAACTCGATGACCAAAGAGGCCGAGATCGGCGACCGCTACAACGCCGCCAAAGTCGTCAAGACGACGACCTTCGGCGCCTTCGTCGAGCTCGTCAAGGGCACCGACGGCCTGCTGCACATCTCCAACGTCAAACCGGGCGAGCGGGTCGACTCCGTCGACGACGTCCTCACCGCCGGCGAGACGATCGACGTCACCGTGGTCGAGGTCGACAAGGAGCGCGGCCGGATCGGCCTGCGCCTCTCCGACGACCCGTCGGTGGCCGGCAAATCGCCCGAGGAACTCGCCTCGATCGGTTCCGGCGGCGGTGGCGGTGGACGCAACGGCGGCGACCGTGGACGCGGAGGCCGTGACCGCGGCCCCCGGCGCGAGCGTCGCGGCTAAGTTGAGCGCACCGCAAGTAACCGCGCTGGGCTCGGGGGT
>JBFXEM010000287.1:0-3839 GCA_050180135.1 Solirubrobacterales bacterium
GTACGGCTTCACCAAGCTGCAGCGCAAGATCCAGGGCAACCCCGACCAGGGCTGGCGAGCGCGCTACAACGCCGCCGGCACCGAGGAGTGGGCGCGCGGCGGTCCCGCCAGCCAGCCCAGCGCCGAGGCCGCGGCCGCCTACCTGGAAGCCAGGGAGCTCGCCCGTGCCTGACGCTCCGGGACTGGAGCTGCTGCGGGGTGAAATCGAGCGGGACCGCCCCGGCGCGGTCCTCGCCACCTCCTTCGACCGCGGCCAGGCGGCGCTGCTGGCCGACCCCGCCCAGATCCTCGACGTCCTCTCCTGGCTGCGCGACACCCCCGGCCAGCGCTACGCGTTCCTCTCCAGCCTCCACGTCGCCGACTACCTCCCGGCACAACCCCGCTTCGGCGTCCACTACGAGCTTCTGAACCGCGACAGGGTCGAGCGCATCCGAGTGAAAGCGATGCTCGGGGACCCCGGCGACGGTGCGCTCCCCGCCATCGACTCGTGCGTGTCCCTGTTCCCGACCGCCAACTTCCAGGAGCGCGAAGCCTTCGACTTCTTCGGGATCGAGTTCCGCGGCCATCCCGACCTGACCCGGATCCTGCTGCCCGACGACTACGTCGGCTGGCCGCAGCGGCGCGACTTCCCGGTCGGCGGCGAGCCCGTCACCTTCACCTACAACGAGCGCAACTATGGCTGAGCTTCCGACCACCCTCACGGCCACGCACGAGACCGAGATCATGACCGTGAACATCGGTCCGCACCACCCGGCCACGCACGGGGTGCTGCGCCTGGTCGTCGACCTCGAAGGCGAGATCGTGCGCGACCTGCGGCCGGTGATCGGCTACGTCCACACCGGGATCGAAAAGTCCTGCGAGGACAAGAGCTACTGGAAGGTCATCCCCTTCGTCGAGCGGATGGACTACGTCTCCTACTTCTTCCAGATGCAGGCCTACTGCGGTGCCGTCGAGCAGCTGGTCGGGCTGGAGATCCCGCCGCGGGCCAAGTACCTGCGCACGCTCTTCCTCGAGCTCAACCGGATCCACTCGCACCTGGTCTGGCTGGGGACTACGGCGCTCGACCTCGGGGCAATCTCGATGCTCTGGTACTGCTTCCGCGAGCGCGACCGCATCCTCGACCTGTTCGAAATGGCGACCGGGCAGCGCATGCACACGCGCTACTTCCAGGTCGGCGGCGTGATCGAGGACATCCCGCTCGGCTTCGAGGCCAAGTGCCGCTCCTTCGCCGAAGACATGCCGGTCCGGGTCGGCCAGTACGAAGCGCTGCTGGACCGCAACGAGGTCTTCCTGCAGCGGACCAAAGGCGTCGGCATCGTCGAGCGCGAGCGGCTGCTGGAGCTGGGCGTGACCGGGCCGCTGCTGCGCGCCGCCGGCGAGCCCTGGGACCTGCGCAAGGCAACCGAGTACCTCGCCTACCCGGAGATGGAGTTCAAGATCCCGGTCGGCACCGTCGGCGACAACTACGACCGCTACCGGGTCCGGGTGGCGGAGATGGTCGAGTCGGCCAGCATCGTCGCCCAGTGCCTCGACGCGCTCCCCGAGGGCCCGCACATCGCCGACGACCGCAAGTACGTGCTGCCGCCGCGCTCGGAGCTCTCGACCTCGATGGAGTCGCTGATCCACCACTTCAAGCTCGTTACCGAGGGCTTCCGGGTCCCGCCCGGCGAGGTCTACTACCCGATCGAGTCCCCGCGCGGAGAGCTCGGCTGCTTCGTCCTCGCCGACGGCTCCTCCAAGCCCTCCCGGGTCCACTTCCGCGACCCCTCCTTCGTCAACCTGCAGGCCTTCCGCGACATGGCGCTCGACACCTACGTCGCCGACATGATCTGCAGCCTCGGCATGCTCGACCCGATCCTCGGAGGGGTGGACCGGTGAGCCCCGTCGACGGTCCCGGCATCTTCAACCCGAACCTCCCGGTCGACGTCGCCGTCACCGAGGGCCGGGTCCCGCCGCGCGCCGAGGAGCAGATCCCGGAGCTGCACGAAGTCGACTGCCCGCCCGAGCTGAAAGAGCGGATCGAGGCGCTGATGGCCCGCTACCCCGACCGCCGCTCGGCCTCGATCCCGGCGCTTTGGGCGGTGCAGGAGCGCTACGGTTGGTGCACCCCCGAGGGGATCCGCCAGGCGGCCGCGGTGATGCGTTTCACGCCCGCCTACCTGGAGTCGGTCGCCAGCTTCTACGACCTCCTGCACACCGACCCGGTCGGGACCCACCGGATCGAGGTCTGCACCAACATCAGCTGCTGGATGCGCGGCGGCGACGAGCTGCTGGACGCCTTCAAGGCGGCAGCCGGCGACGCCGACGTCCACATCACCGGCTTCGAGTGCCTCGGCGCCTGCGACATCGCCCCGATGGCCTCGATCGACCAGCGCTACTACGGCCCGCTGGAGGCCGCCGAGGCCGCGACCGCGATCGAGCAGCTGGGCGCCGGCGCCGAGGTCCTCCCCGACAAAGCCCTCGCCGCCCGCCCCCTCGCCGGCGACACCGCGAACCCCGGGGGCTCCGGTGCCTGATCCGCGCGAGACCCGCGTTCTGCTCGAGCACGCCGAGGACCCGGCGCTGCGGACTCTGGAGGGCTACAAGCGCCTGGTCGGCGGCTACGCGACCCAGGAGAAGGCCTACCGCGAGCTGGAGCAGGACGAGGTCCTCAAAGAGCTCGAAGACTCGGGCCTGCGCGGTCGCGGCGGCGCCGGCTTCTCGATGGGCAAAAAGGCCTCCTTCCTGCCGCGCGGGGAAATGGCCAAGTACCTCTGCTGCAACGCCGACGAGTCCGAGCCCGGCGCCTTCAAGGACCGCGAGCTGATGCAGCGCAACCCGCACCAGCTGATCGAGGGGATCGCGATCGCGGCGCTGGCGGCCGACGCCGGCCACGCCTTCATCTTCATCCGCGGCGAGTACGCCGAGCAGGCCGACATCCTCGACGCCGCCGTCGCCGAAGCGTATGAGGCGGGCTACCTCGGCAAGGACATCCTCGGCTGCAAGCGCGACCTCGAGCTGGTCGTCCATCGCGGCGCCGGCGCCTACATCTGCGGCGAGGAGACGGCGCTGCTGGACGCGCTCGAGGGCAAGCGCGGCAACCCGCGCCTGAAGCCGCCCTTCCCGGCGGTCCAGGGCCTCTACGGCGGGCCGACCCTGATCAACAACGTGGAGACGCTCTCCAACGTGCCGCGGATCGTCGCCAACGGCGCCGCCTGGTTCCGCGGCTTCGGCACCGAGCAGTCGCCCGGAACCAAGGTGGTCTCGATCTCCGGCGGCGTCCGCCGCCCCGGCAACTACGAGGTCGAGCTGGGGATGCCGCTGCGGGAGCTGATCTTCGGCCTTGCCGGCGGCCCCGAGGACGGCCACGAGATCAAGGCCTTCTACCCCGGCGGCTCCAGCTCCCCGGTCCTCACTCCGGCCGAGCTCGACCTCCCCTACAGCTTCGAGGCGATGGCCGAAGCGGGTTCGATGCTCGGTTCCGGCTCGATCATCGTCGCCGACGACCGCGTCTCGATCCCGCACATGGCGCTGCGCACCGCGCGCTTCTACCATCACGAGTCCTGCGGCAAGTGCGCCCCCTGCCGCGAGGGCACCAACTGGACGGTGAAGATGCTGGAGCGGGTCGTGCGCGGCGAGGCGACGCCGATGGACCTCGACATCATCAGCTCGGTCCAGCAAAACATCATGGGCCACTGCCTCTGCGTGCTCGGCGACTCGATGGCGATGCCGGTCTCGGCGATGGTCAACAAGTTCCGCGACGAGTTCGAGCGCGTGATCGCCGAAGCCGGCCCCGGGCTCGACGAAGGCGAGCAGCTCGCCGTGGTGCAGGGCATGGAGCAAACTCTGGGAGCGGCGAC
>JBFXEM010000288.1:0-3835 GCA_050180135.1 Solirubrobacterales bacterium
TCACCCGACTACCGGAGCCACCGTCGCCCCACTACCGGGACCGGTGTAACCCGACTACCGGGACCGCGCCGAGAGATGTCACACGACTACCGGAGCCGCAACGTCAAGCATCTACCGGGACCGCACAGCCGCCGGCGCGCTCACCCGTAGAAGATCCGCTAGAAGTCGGGCCCATACAGCAAGAGGCCCGGTCCTTCGGACCGGGCCTGACCTGCTGCTTCGTTGGTGGCGGGGGCAGGATTTGAACCTGCGACCTTCGGGTTATGAGCGCACAGATGGCCGTACGTGCCAGGGTAGCGCTGTAGGCGTTCATCCTGCTCAGAGAGCGTTCCGGCCAATGTGATCGCCGGTCCCGTCCGTGCTCGTCGGTACTGGTGGGTGGGAGGCGCGCTAGCAAGGTGCTGACGCGCTGTTCAGGTGACTCAGGTGATTCGACGTCGAAGCTCGTCGGCAAACGACGGCACGCCTGCCCTCGCGAGCGCGTCCAGGAGGCTCGGCAGAGTACTGGGCTGGCGCCGATTTCGGCGAGGCTTGCCGAGTCAACTCGTCGGTGACGGCGGGCGGAGCGAGGTCGAGCCGATCGAGCAGGAAGGTGTCCGGGTCGATGATGATCTCGATCTCAAACGCTTCGACACTCGATGCAGGGAAGTCGCGGACGTTGAACGTGACGATCGCCGCAGCGTCGGCGCGCACCGCTGCGGCGAGCACATGACGGTCCTTCGGGTCACACGTCAGCCCATCGACCAACGATCGGTAGCCGCTCACCTCTGCGTCAGGGAACGCAGCGTCCATCTCGGCGAGCAGGTGATCGACCGACGCCGACGGGAAGCCGTCGTCGGAGAGGCTCCGTCGGAGCTCGTCGAGGTAGGGGTCGGACCGGAGCGCCCTGCCGTCTTTCGATCGGTGGGTTTCTCCGGCCCGCCCTCCGAACCGGACGTGCGACTTCCACCGCATCCGGCTCTCCCCGTGTTCATGCCACTGGAGCAGGGCTCCTGGTTGTGCTCGTCCATGGTGTCGGGATGTTGGCGCCTCGGTAGCGGCAGCGCTCGATGGCGACCGTGTTGGGGTGGAACATCTCGATGCCGCGTTCGTGGATCCTCCAACCGGGGAGGTAGCGGCGAACCAGGGTGTGCATGTTCAGCCCGACGTGTCGCTTCTTCAACCAGCCGACGATTCGCCAGAAGGCGAAGTGGTCGATGTAGTTGAAGGTGCGTGATGACACGCCGCGACGGAAGTAGTTGCACCAGCCTCGCAGCGTCGGGTTGATCCGGCGCAGCAAGTCAGCGAGCGTTCGATGCGCCCGTCGGCGCGTCAGCGTTCTGACCTTGTCCATGATCGAGCGCAAGCTCTTCTTGGACGGGTAGGTGTAGATCGCTTTCTTGCCGGTTCGGCCTCTCCAGTTCCGGCGCTGGATGCGCCAGCCCAAGAAGTCGAACCCCTCGTCGATGTGGCAAACCCTCGTCTTCTCTTCCGATAGGCGCAAACCGATCGGAGCGAGCACTTGGCCGATTTCATCCCAGAGCGCTTCGGCGTCGTCGCGGGTGCCGTGCACCATGACCACGAAATCGTCCGCGTAGCGGACGAGCCTCATGACCGGATGCCCGGCGCGGCGACGCTTGACGCGTGTCCATTCCGGTCCAAGCGCTTCCCACTTCGCGGTGAAGTGCTCGTCCAGCACGGACAGGGCGATGTTGGCCAACAACGGTGAGAGGATCCCGCCTTGGGGTGTGCCGGTGATCGTCTCGCGACCGATGCCCTCTTCGGAAAGCACACCGGCTTTGAGAAGCGCCTTCACCAGACCCAGGACACGACGGTCTCCGATCCGACGTCGCACCCGCCCCATCAGAGCGGTGTGGTCGATCTCGTCGAAGCACGCTTTGATGTCGGCCTCGAACACCCAGTGGTAGTTCCGGTTGGGTGAGCCGAGGTAGTGAATCTCCGCGATTGTCAACGGCCAAGTTGCGGTCCCCGGTTGTGGCCATGGGAAGTCCCCGCGCTTCGCAGGCTGACGTTCAGGGCTTCTTGGTCTTGCGGGCCTCTTTCATGCGGTAGGACTCGCCGGTGGTGGCGATGACGACGGCGTGGTGGAGGAGCCGGTCGAGGAGGCTGACGGCGGTGGTCTGTTCGGGGAGGAACCGGCCCCAGTCCTCGAAGGGCCAGTGCGATGCGATGGCGATGGAGCGTTTCTCGTAGGCGCCGGCGATGAGCCGGAAGAACAGTTGGGCGCCGGTGTCATCGAGGGGCGCGAAGCCGATCTCGTCGATGAGGATCAGGTCGGCGCGCAGGGTGGTCTCGATGATCCGGCCGACGCTGTTGTCGGCGAGACCGCGGTAGAGGGTCTCGACCAGTTCGGCGGCGGTGAAGTAGCGGACCCGCCGGCCGGCGTGGACCGCGGCGTGGCCGAGGGCGACGAGGAGATGGCTCTTGCCGGTCCCTGCGGGGCCGACCAGGCAGAGGTTCTCGCTGGCGGCGATCCACTCGAGCGACGCGAGGTAGTCGAAGGTCGCTCGCTTGATCGAGGAGGCGGCGACGTCGAACTCGTCGAGGGTCTTGGTGAGCGGGAACCCGGCGGCCTTCAACCGGCCGGCGGTGTTGGAGGCGTCGCGGGCCGCGAGCTCGGCCTCCAGCAGGGTCCGGAGGAACTCCTCGGGGGTCCAGCGTTGGGTCTTGGCGGTGACGAGCAGCTCGGGGGCCAACCGGCGGATGGCAGCGAGGCGGAGCCGTCGGAGCGCGGCCTCGAGATCACCGGCGAGGGCCGGCGGCGCAGCGGCGGTCACTGGTCCTGGCCGATGGCGTAGTCCGACAGGGGTCGGGTGGCGACCGTCGGCAGCGCGATCACGAGCGCTTCGCCGGGCCGGGCCGGCTGGGCGATCCCCGCGCCGGCGGCGAGGATCGAGCGGACATCGCTGGCGCGGTAGCGGCCGAAGGTGACGGCCCGGGCGACCGCCGCGACGAGGGCATCGCGGCCGTGAGCGGCTTCGAGCGCAGCCAGCTCGGTGAGGTCGCCGGCCAGGGTGCTGTTGCCGGTCGCGGCGGCGCCCTTGATGAACGCCTCCGCCGCCGGGCCCAGGGCGCAGAACGCCTTCTCCGCTGCGGTCTTGGGCCGCGGCGCCCGGGTCGGTGCCGGGCGGGGACCGCCGTAGTGCTCATCGAGAATCGAGGTCTCACCAGGGGCAACGACGGGATGCTCAGCGATCACGGTGTCGAGGAGCAGGACCTGGACGGTCCCGTCGGTGATGCGGACCTCGACGTTGCGACCGATGTGGCGGGCCGGGACCGAGTAGCGGGCCGAACCGATCCGGACGCAGGAGAGCCGGTCGACCTTGCGCTGGGTGACCCGCCCGATCCGGGCCCGCAACGACGGCAACGGCCGGAGAAGGTCCCGCTCGACAGCGAGGCGCTCGTCGGGGACCGCGCAGATCTCGGAATGTTCCCGGGCGTTGACCTCGCCCCGCCAGCCGGCGCCGGCCGCGTTGGCCGCCGCCAGGTCCCCGACGCTGAGCTCGGCGGGGACCATCAGGTCGGACTTCACGTAGCCGACGAGGTTCTCGACCAGCCCCTTCGATTCGGGATCGCCGCCCTCGCAGAAGTCGGGCCGGAACCCGTAATGGGTCGCGAAGCGCACGTAGTCCGCGGTGGGGATCACCAGGCCGGCGGCGGTGCCGGCCTTGAGGCAGCCCATGCGGTCGGTGAGCACGGTGGCGGGGACCCCGCCGATGGCCTCGAAGCACGCCGCCAGCGCCGCCATGGTCGTCTCGGCGCGCTGGTTGTCGGCGAAGGACACGAACCGCCAGCGGCTCCACGCCAGCACCGCGCAGAACACCGACAGCGGACC
>JBFXEM010000289.1:0-3829 GCA_050180135.1 Solirubrobacterales bacterium
CCGCTCTCGCGGCGCTCGGTCTCGGCGTCGAACTCGCGCCCGAGCACGAGGTCGACCGGCAGCACCAGCTCGCACTCGGAGTCGCGCGCCTTCTCCAGCGCCTGCGCCGCCAGCTCGACCCCCTCGACCAGCGAGTCGCCGACCGGGACGTCCTGGGCCCGGAAGAAGCCGAAGGCCATGGCACCGCCGATCAGGATCTTGTCGGCGACCTCGAGGAAGCGATCGATCACCGCGACCTTGTCGGAGACCTTGGCGCCGCCGAGGACGACGACCAGCGGCCGCTTCGGGTCCTCGACCACGCGGGTCAGCTCGCTCACCTCGCGCTCCAGCAGCAGGCCCGCGTAGCCGGGCAGGAACTGGGCGACGCCCTCGGTGCTCGCGTGGGCGCGGTGGGCGGCGCCGAAGGCGTCGTTGACGTAGAGGTCGGCGAGGCCTGCCAGCGCCTCGGCCAGGCCGGTGTCGTTCTCGGTCTCACCCGGCTCGAAGCGGGTGTTCTCCAGCAGCATCACGTCGCCGGGGCCGAGCCCGTGCGCCAGCGTCTCGACCTCGGCGCCGACCACGGCGGGCGCCTGCGTCACCTCGGTCCCGAGCAGCTCCGCCAGTCTCTCCCCCACCGGCCGCAGCGAGAGCGCCGGGTCGACCTTGCCCGTGGGCCGGCCGAGGTGCGAGGCGAGGATCAGGGCGGCGCCGCGCTCGCGCAGCAGCTCGAGCGTCGGCAGCGCCGCCCGGATCCGCATGTCGTCCGCGACGGCGCCATCGGCCAGCGGGACGTTGAAGTCGACGCGGACGAGCACGCGGCGGCCGGCGACGTCGGCGTCGCGGACGCTTGCCTTCGAGAAGCCCACGACGCCGGCCCCGCGACGCCTAGGCCAGGACCTTGCCGGCCAGCTCCACGCAGCGGTTCGAGTAGCCCCACTCGTTGTCGTACCAGGCGATCGTCTTCACCATGCGGCCCTCGCCGATCACCATCGTGCCGCCCGCATCGACGATCGAGGAGTGCGGGTCGCCGACGATGTCGGTGGAGACGATCGGGTCCTCGGTGTAGGCGAGGATCCCCTTCATCGGGCCCTCGGCCGCGGCCTTCAGCGCCGCGTTGATCTGGTCGACCTCGAGCGGGTTCGGGGTCGTGAAGACGAGGTCGACGGCGGAGCCGGTCGGGACCGGGGCGCGCATCGAGAACCCGTTGAGCTTCCCGTTCAGCTCCGGCAGGACCAGGCCGACGGCCTTGGCGGCCCCGGTCGTGGTCGGGATCAGGTTGAGCGCCGCGGCGCGCGAGCGGCGCGGGTCGGAGTGCGGCATGTCCTGCAGCCGCTGGTCGGCGGTGTAGGCGTGGATCGTGGTCATCAGGCCCTGCTCGATCCCGAACGCCTCGTGCAGCACCTTCGCCAGCGGTGCCAGGCAGTTGGTCGTGCAGGAGGCGTTGGAGATCACGTGGTGGTTCTCCGGGTCGTAGGCCTGCTCGAAGTTGACGCCGAGGGCGACGGTCACGTCCGGCTCCTTGGCCGGGGCGGAGATGATGACCTTCTTGGCACCGCCGGCGAGGTGCTTGGCGGCGTCGGCGCGGGCGGTGAAGAAGCCGGTCGACTCGATCACGACGTCGACGCCGAGATCGCCCCAGGGCAGGTCGGCGGGGTCGCGCTCGGAGAGGACCTTCAGCTCCTTGCCGTCGATCGAGATGCCACCGTCGACGAGCTCGACCTCACCGGGGTAGCGGCCGAGGATCGAGTCGTACTTGAGCAGGTTGGCGAGCGTGCCCGTATCCGTGAGGTCGTTGACCGCGACGAACTCGATGTCCGCGTTTGCCGCCTTTGCCGCCCGGAACACGTTGCGTCCGATGCGACCGAAACCGTTGATGCCGACCTTCACAGCCATGGAGCCATCGCCTCCTAATTCGTTTGGGGAAGCCGATCCTAGGGAGTCGGCTGCTAGTCGGACCCGATCGTGATCTCGATCTCGTAACCGTCCGGGTCCTTGAGAAAGGCGGAGTACGAGCCGGAGCCATGCGAGCGGCGTTCGCCGGGGTCGCTGACGTTGGTGCCGCCGGCGCCCATGCCGCGCTCCCAGGCGGCCTTGACGGCGACGATTCCGAGCGCCGAGAAGCTGAGCAGGCCGAACCCGGGCTTGGGCTCGTGGTGCGCGGCAACGAAGAACACCGGCTTGGCGATCCCCCAACCGATCGTCTGGTCCTCCTCGAAGTGTCGGCGCCACCCCAGCGGGGCGAGCATCGAGTCGTAGAAGGCGGCACTGCGATCGAGGTCGGAGACCTCCAAGAGGACATGGTGCAACATCGAGTCAAGAAAGCTATACGGCCGAACCGACGAACGCTCGGCCGCTCACCCTGAACGGGGGGTCCAGCGGAAGAACCTGATCGCCAGCAGCAGGCCGGCGAGGCCCCAGATCCCGACCACGAGCAGCTCGTGCCAGGCGATCGCGGAGCCGGTCCCGGGCACGTAGGCCTGGAAGAAAGCCTCGAAGAACGGGCGCACCGGGAAGTGGTTGGCGAAGTCGATGACGCCGTTTGGCAGCTCGTCTTCGGGGATGAAGATCCCGGAGAGGAAGTAGAGCGGCAGCAGCAGCGCGTTGACGATCGCGGCAGCGGCGTCCTGGGAGGGGATCGCCGCGGTCAGGGCGATCCCGAGGCAGCAGAAGCAGGTGGCGCCGATCGCCAGCACGACCAGCATCTCCGGCAGCCGCTCCCACGGGAACGGGACCGAGTAGAGGACGCCGCCGATCGCGGCCAGCAGCGCCAGCATCAGCACCGTGACCACGATCGAGTTGCCGATCCGGCCGGCGATGAAGACCCAGGCCGGCATCGGCGTGCCGCGGCCGCGCTTGAGGCGGCCGTCTTCGCGGGCGATCACCAGCGTCATCGCCAGCGTCTGCATCGTCGCCGAGATCACCGAGAGCGCCATGATCGCGGGCACGTAATAGGTCGTCGCCTCGATCCCGCCGTCGACTTCGATCGTCGAGCCGTCGAAGACGACGGCGAGGATGAGGAAGACGACGACCGGGAACATCACCGTGAAGAAGACGGCAGCCGGGTTGCGCCAGAACGCCTTCTGGTCGTAGCGCAGCTGGTGGCCGACGAGGGTCAGCGCGTTCATTCGGTCAGCTCCAGGTAGACGTCCTCGAGGGTCGGGCGGGTGACTTCGAGGCCCTCCAGCTCCTCGCCGCGGGCGAGCGCCTCGCCGGTCAGCTCGTGCAGGGTCTTCACCGGGGTCGTCGTCTGCACCGAGACCTCCTCGCCGCCGCGGCGGTACCGAATCGTCGCCGCCTGCGCCTCGCGTTCGCCGAGGTCCTCGGGGGTGCCGCGGGCGACGATCTCGCCGCCGGCGATGATCGTCACCCGGTCGGCGAGGCGCTGCGCCTCGTCCATGTAATGGGTGGTGAGGAAGACGGACTTGCCGAGGTCGCGGAGGCCGGCGATCACGTCCCAGGCCTGGCGCCGGGCCGAGGGGTCGAAGCCGGTCGTCGGCTCGTCGAGGAAGAGCAGCTCGGGGTCGCCGATCAGCGCCATGCCGACGTCGAGCCGGCGCTGCTGGCCGCCGGAGAGCTTGCTGGCGCGGGTGTCGGCCTTCTCCCCCAGGCCGACCAGCTCGATCACCTCGTCGACGTCGCGCGGCGCCCGGTAGTAGCCGGCATAGAGGCCGAGCGACTCGCGCACGGTCAGATACGGATCGAGGCGGCCGCTCTGCAGGACGATGCCGATTCGCTCGCGCCAGGCGCGGCCGGCTCGCTGCGGGTCCTCCCCGAGCACGCTGACCTCGCCGCCGCTGCGCTTGCGGTAGCCCTCGAGGATCTCGACCGTGGTCGTCTTGCCGGCGCCGTT
>JBFXEM010000290.1:0-3825 GCA_050180135.1 Solirubrobacterales bacterium
ACCTGGAAGACGAACTGCGCGTTCGGGTTGCCCTGGGCGTCGAGCGTGAGCTGCCCGGTGAGCTGGGCCGAGGAGGAGAAGCGGTAGACGCCGGCGAGCAGCGTATTGCTGCCGAGGTCGATCCCGGTCATGTCATTGGCCGGAGGCGACGGTTCGGCGGCGGCGACGTCATAGGCGGTGGCGAGGTCGAGCTTCGCCTGCTGGGCGACCCCGTCGTTGTTGTGGGTGGCGCCGTTGACCGTGGCCGGAAGACCGAAGCCGGTGAGCGAGGTGCCGGGAGCGACGCCGAGGTCGCCGTTGAGCACGGAGGGCCCGGTGTTGGTGACGGCCGAGCCGCCGAGCACCACGAACGGCTGCACGGTGGCGAGGTTGACGGCGCCCTGCGCACCGACGGGGACGGCGGCGAGGGAAAGCATCGCCACCAGGGTGAGGGCGGCGAGGCGGCCGCGCTTGAGCTTGAACCGGTTGGACATCGATGTCCTCCCTATGTGTGAGCGGGGCCTGCCGACGCTCGTCTTCGGGCGGTCGCGGCGAACTCCGGTGGAGTTCCGTGACCCTGCGGACCCGCCTCGCGACGAGGGTGCTTGAGTCGGAAAGCCTGCTCCGGTGTTCGATCTGTATCGCCAGCCCGAGCTCGATACTTGAGCCGGCGGGCTCCCGTGGACGAACGATGTGCCTCAGCTGCGGGTCGCCAGGGCCTCGTCGAGATTGCGCATGAGGGCGTCGACTACGCGCGGGTCGAACTGGGTGCCGCGACCGGCTTCGACCATCTGGACCGCGGTCGCGGTCTCCATCGCCGGGCGGTAGCAGCGGTCGCTGAGCAGGGCGTCGAAGACGTCGACGACGGCGGTGATCCGGCCCTCCAATGGAATGTCCTCCCCCCGCGTTCGGTACGGGTAGCCACTGCCGTCGAAGCGCTCGTGGTGAGTCAGCGCGATCGTCGCCGCGACCTGCAGCAGCCGGCTCTCAGAGCCGGAGAGGATTTCGTGGCCGATCAGCGTGTGCCGCTCCATCGCGGCCCGCTCCTCGGCGCTGAGCGGCCCGGGCTTGCGCAGGATCTCGTCGGCGATGCCGATCTTGCCGACGTCGTGCATCGGCGCCGCCACCCGCAGCAGCTCGACCTCCTCGGCGTCGAGCCCGAGCTTGCTGGCCAGGAAGGCGGCGATCAAGCCGATCCGGTTGACGTGCTCCCCGGTCGAGGCGTCGTGCAGATCGATCGCCCGCGCCAGCCGGTCGACGGTCTCCTCGCGCGAGAGGCGCAGCTCCTCGATCGCCCGGCGCTGCGAGGCGGCGAGCTGGTCGCGCAGCTGGACCTCCTCCTTCTCGGCGGTGATGTCGATCGAGATCCCGCCCAGGGCTGAGATCTCGAGGTTCTCGTCGACCAGCGGGAACTTGATCGTCTTGAAGGTCTTCTCGACGCCGTCGATGACGATTCGTTCCTCGGCGTCGTAGGAGTCCCCGCCCGCGAAGATGCGCTTGTCGGCCACTTCGGCAGCTTCGGCGGCGGCCCGGTCCATGAACGAGCTGTCGGTCTCGCCGACCGCGCTGCCCGGCCGCAGCCCAGCCAGCTCGTCGGCCTTGACGTTGGAGACGACGTAGCGGTGCGTGGAGTCCTTGGCGTAGATCGGGAAGGGGGCGTTGTCGATGATCGTCTGGAAGGAGGCGCGCAGGTTGCGGTTGTGGGCTATCTTCGCCATCTCCAGGCGCCGCCAGCGCAGCGCGTTGACGACGGTGATCAACAACTGCCCGGGCCAGAACGGCTCGACCAGGTAGCCGTGGACGCCGAGTTCGAAGGCGCGGTCGGCGATCGTCGGGCTTTCCTCGTCGGTGGCGAGGATCACCGCGGTCCCGGGGTACGCGGCGAGGATCTCCTCGGCCAGGGCGAGGGCGAGCTCTCCGGCGGCGTGGACGTCGCACAGAGCGAGCTGGAACGGCCGCTCCGCGAGCCTCTCCCGGGCCTCCTCGACGCTGCCGGCGAACACGCACTCGTACTCCTCGCCCAGAGCCATGCGCATCGTCCGCAGCATCTCGGGCCGGTCGTCGGTGACCAGGACCCGCGCCCGTTCACCGAGGCCCACCCGGGTCGGGGCAGCCTTGGTCACGGGAATCTCGTCCTTGGCGGTCATATTCGCCGGCACCCCGTGCGTACCGGTTTGTTCGCAACGTTGGGTGAGCGTACAGCAGGTTTTTGCCAATCCTCTACTTGCTCGATTCTACTGTTCGCTCAGCGTCGCTGAGCATTTTGCGCGGACTCGCAGGGTCCTGTGCCTAGAATCGCGCCACCGTGCCGACCGCTGACGAACTGCTCGGCGCCGCCGTAGTCGAGGACCTGGTCGCTCAGCTCGCCGCGGCGGACCGCCGCCGCAACTGGGCAACGGTGGCCGCCAGCAGCGGCGACTTCGCGGGCCAGGGCCTCGGCGAACGGGTGCAGGCGGTGAAGGTGGGCCTGCTCACCGACCTGCCGGCCGGTTTTCCCGCCGCCGCGAGGGTCATCCGCAAGGCGCTGCGCGACCCCGCCCTCAGCGGTTGGATGATCTGGCCGCTCAGCGAAGCGATCGCCGAGCGCGCCGCGGACAGCGAGGGCGAGGACTTCGAGACGGGCCTGGCGCTGCTCGCCGAGCTGACCGGCCGCCTCACCTGCGAGTTCGCGCTGCGCCGCTTCCTCAATGCCGATCTCGACCGCACCCTGGCCACCGTCCTCACCTGGACCGCGCACCGCGACGAACACGTGCGCCGGCTGGCCAGCGAGGGCACCCGGCCGCGCCTGCCCTGGGCCAAGCGCGTGCCCGCGCTGACCGCCCGCCCTGCCGCGACGCTGCCGATCCTCGAGGCGCTGCACCGCGACGGCTCCGAGTACGTGCGCCGCTCGGTCGCCAACCACCTCAACGACGTCAGCCGCCTCGACCCCGCGCTCGCGCTGGCGACCGCCGCCGCCTGGCTGCGCGAGGAAGATCCGCAGAGCACCCGCCTGGTCAAGCGAGCGCTGCGCACCCTGGTCAAGGAGGCCGATCAAGGCGCCCTGGCGCTGTTCGGCTTCGCGCCGGCCCGGCAGATCAGCGTCGACGGCATCCACCTCGAGCCCACCACCGTCGCCGTCGGCGGCGCGCTCGGCTTCGAGGCGACGATCGCCAACGAGGGCACCGAGCCGGTCGAGCTGATGGTCGACTACGTAGTCCACCACCGCAAAGCCAGCGGCGAGCTCACTCCCAAGGTCTTCAAGCTGACCACCAAGCGGCTCGAACCCGGCGAGCGACTCACCCTCAGCCGCCGGCACTCCTTCAAGCCGATCACCACCCGCCGCTACCACCCAGGGCCGCACGCGATCGAGCTGCAGGTCAACGGCGCCCGTCACGGCCGCGCCGATTTCGAGCTGGTCGCCTGAGCACCCCCCCGTTTGGATGGGGTTCGTTTTCCAAAGGTCCGTGCGGGTATAGGCGCGGCGGCAAGGTGCTCCGGGCCCGCCGTCTGACTGGGGCGGCGGGCCACCGGAGTGTCAGGCCGCCGGGAACTGCTCGACCAGCGCCTCGGCAAATGGCTCGATCCGCCCGGCGTCAACCGGTCCCGGCCGATCCAAGGCGCTTGGCCAGACGCGTTGCCGCCGCAAGCCGGCGGGCGGGCGCTGCGAGCTAGAGCGGGGCGCCGTAGTAACCGGGCTTCGGCTTCAGCACCGCGCCGATCATCCACAGCACCGGGAAGATGATCCCGATCCAGAAGAGCGCGAAGTGGCCTTTGCGCCAGGTCAGCGTCCCGAAGACGACCAGCAGCACCACGTACAGGGCTCCCAGCATGAAGTACATCAGCCGTCTCCTTTGGCCTGCGAGTGAA
>JBFXEM010000291.1:0-3823 GCA_050180135.1 Solirubrobacterales bacterium
GCGGCGCCGGCCCCGAACCCGAGCGCCCGCAGCCGCAGCGCCTCGGCCGGCCCCGGCAGCGCCGCCAGTCGCGGCGCCAGCACCGAGCGCAGCACCCGCGCCGAAGCGCTGGGGCGGCCCAGCCCCTGCTCGACGCTCCAGCTGCCGCCGCCGGCGAGCAGCGCCCCCAGGCGCAGCCCGAGCAGGGTGCGCCCGCGCCGCTGCGGCGCCGCCAGCAGGCGGTCGACGAGCAGCTCCAGGGCACGCTCGAGCTGGCGCCCGGCCGTCCCCTCCGGCAGCTCGATCTGCTCGACCAGCTCCTCGTGCGGAGTGCGCGGCGCCAGCGGCTCCTCTTCGCCCCGGGCGAGCCGCAGCGCCGCCAGCCCGAGCGGACCGAAGCGGTCGGCGACCTGGTCGGGACCCAGCCGCGCCAGCTTGCCCAGGGTCTCGATCCCCAGCCGCTCCAGGGCGATGACCAAAGCCGCGGGCTCCGGCCCGGGATCGCCGAGGCGGTGCGGCAGGATCGCTACCCGCAGCGGCGCCAGGAACCCGGGCAGCTCGGCCGGACGGATGACCGCGCCGTCGCGCCGGTACGCGGCCGCGAAGGCGCCGAGCCGGGTCGGCGCCACCCCGATTCGCACCGTGTCCTCCCGCCCGAGCGCCCTCCCCACCGCCTCCCGTGCCGCCGCCAGGACCCCTGCCCGGCTGCCGCCGTGGATCCCCCGCAGCCCCCCGACCGCGAAGAACGCCTCACCGGCGCGCGCGCTCTCGACCCCGGCGCCGATCCCCTCCAGCGCCCGCGCGGTCGCCTCGGTCCGCTCCGCCAGCTCGACCGGGTCGGCCGGCCCGGCAAGGGAAGCGCGCCCGGACCGGGACCCCCCGGAGCGGTCCGGGCGCGCTGGAGTCGCCAGCTGGCCGTCGATGACGCAGGCGATCTCCATACGAACGTATGTTCGTGTTTCGCCCCGCGAAAATCAAGGCCCTGGGAGTGGACTTTGCGAAACCCCTGGAAATGACCCACTAGGCGGCGGCGGTGCCGCCACGCTCTTCGAAACGATCGATCAAGCTCAGCAGGGCCTTCGTCTGCGCCCGCGTCTCCTCCGTGTTCGCCCGCACTTCCTCACCCAGCTCCTCGAGGCGGGCGATCACCGTGAAGTAGACCTTCTCGTTCCGCAGCAGAATCTCGCGGTTGAATTCCCGGAACTCCTCCAGCCCAGCTCGCAGCTCCCTCACAGCGGCCCTCGTCTCCTCCAAGGCGCTCCTGGACTCGCCCAGAGCGCTCTTCGTCTCTTCCAAAGCGCTCTTGGTCTCTCCCAAGGCGCTTTTCGTCTCCTCCAAAGCGCTCTTGGTCTCTCCCAAGGCGACGCTCGTCTCCTTGCGCTGGTCCTGCTGCAGCGCAACCAGTTCGTCGAGCTTGCTGGAGATCTGCTTTTCGCGGAGACCGAACACGAAACGTATTGTCTCAGGTCAATCCGCGCGTGTGGCGCGGAGAAAGTGAGAAAAGTGTGCCGGGCGGCGCGCGACAGTCAGGCCGCTTGGGCGACTTCCGCGGCCTCGGTGGTGCCGAGGTACGGGGTCAGCGTGAACTCGACCAGGTCGGGCAGCAGCTGCTCGAGCTCGGCGGTGCGACCGGCGATGATGCGGCGGGAGATCAGCGAGATCATGCCACCCACCAGCGCTTCCTCGGTGGTCGGCGAGAGCTGGGCGAGGACCTCCGGGGAGCGGTCCTCGCGGCCGGCTTCGAGGTAGGGGACGAGGCTGCGGATCGCGGCGTCGTAGCGCTCGACCACGACCGGTCCGGCGACCAGCGCCTCGACCATGCTGAGGCGGGCCAGGTTGGGCTCGAGGGCGAGGAAGGAGAGCATCGCCGCGATCCCGGCGCGGAGTGCTTGCGGCCACTCGTCCTCGGCCTGGTAGGCGGCGTCGACCCGCTCGCGCAGCTGCTCCATCACTGTGTCGTATGCGGCGACGAAGCACTCGTCCTTGCTGGCGAAATGCTCGTAGAAGGTGCGCCGGGAAACCGCCGCGTGGCGGGTGATGTGCGCGATCGTCGTGCTCGCGTAGCCGTTTTCGGCGATCGCCTCGGCGAGCCCCGCGATCAGCCGCTCGCGCTGGTTGTGGACGACGAACTCGCGCGGCAACCCGTGCCGGCCGGGGGGCAGGCGGGAGAGCTCCGGCGGGTACTCGGTGGCCGGATCGGCGGGTGCGTTGGGATCAGCGGCCACGGAGCGACGATACCGGTCTGAGATATTGGTTACGCAACCTGCGCGCGCCGTTCGGGCGCGGCCTGATTCGCGGCTTCGCCGCCTATGTACGGGGTCAGCGCGAACTCCACCAGCTGCGGTCGCAGCGCCTCGATCTGCTCGGTCTCGCCGAGGATGATCCGGTGGTAGATGACCCAGAAGAGGCCGCCGACGATCGTCTCCTCGAGCGTCTGCGGCAGCTGCTTGCCGCGGGGGGAAGCCTCGCGCCCGATCCGCAGCAGCTCGATGAAGTACTCCATCGACTCTTCGTAGCGGGCCAGCGAGGCGGGACCGGCCGAGAGCGCCTCGACGATGCAGGTGTAGGCGAGCGCGGGCTCGCTGGCGACGTAGCCGAGGAAGGCGGCGAGGCCGGCGTCGACCCGCCCCTCCCAGTCCTCGACGTCGCAGGCGGCGGCGGTGACCCGGCGCAGCGCCTCCTCGAGCGCGTGGTCCTGGGTGGCGAGGAAGCAGTCCTGCTTGGAGGAGAAGTTCTCGTAGAAGGTGTTGCGGGCGATCCCGGCCCGGCGCACGATGTCGGCGACGGTGACGGCGCGGTAGCCGTTGGCAACCGTCTCCTCGGCGAGGGCGGCGATGATTCGCGCCCGTTGGTGCTGGGCGATGAACTCGCGGGAGAGCTGCTGGCGGCCCGGGGGCGGCCTCATGGTCGAGCTGCGCTGCGTCACGAACGCCAGAGTACCTGAGCCGGACTCGATTCAACCGGGCGAGGCCCACCGCATACTCGTCAAGTTCTTCATGGCACTCAGTCCAACTCCACTGGAAAGGGGTGGTAGACGGTTCGCGTCCGGGAGTAGGTTGGTATCCATGGATTCGTCGTCGGCATCGGATCCGGGGAAGAGACCTGCGTCGGGCGCCGCCCTGCGGCCGATCTACGCGGTTCGCTCCGACCACGAGCGGATTCTCGAGGCGATGCTGCGGGTCGTCGCCGAGCGCGGCTACGAGGGGGCGACAGTGGCCGAGGTGATCGCGGTCTCCGGCGCCAGCAGGTCCGAGTTCGAGCGCCGCTTCGCCGACAAGGAAGCCTGCTTCCTGGCCGCCTACGACGCCGTCTTCGACGTCCTCGTCTCCCACGTCTCAACCGCATTCGAGAGCGCCGCGGGCGAGCCCTGGGCCGACCGCGTGATCGCCGCCCTGCGGGCCCTGGTCGAGCTGATGGCGGCCGAGGCGGACCTCGCCCGGATGGCGATCGTCGAGGTGACCGCGATCGGCGACGACGCCCGCGTCCGCTACCGCGAGGCGCTTGATCGCTTCGCCCCCTTCCTCGAGCAGGGCCGCGCCGCCTCGGCACAGGGAGAGCAGTTGCCCGAGCAGACGGCCCGCCTCGCGATCGGCGCCGTCACGACGATGGTCTTCGACGAGATCCGCGCCGGCCGCTGCGACGAGCTGGAGGCCGTCCTGCCCGATCTCGTGTTCGCGGTGACGATGCCCTATCTCGGGGTCGAGGCCGCCGAAGCGCAGATGCGCCGGGTCGAGATCTGAACTGAGTTTGGTTCAGGCTCCAGCGCCGTGGCGACCCTCGCCGGAGGCGAAGCGGGCGGCCCCGCGGACCGCCACCTCGAGCGTCTCGCGGCCGAGCCGGTTCT
>JBFXEM010000292.1:0-3819 GCA_050180135.1 Solirubrobacterales bacterium
CGTTGGAGTGGAAGCCGAGCAGCGACTCCCCCAGGCCGTCCTGGAAGACCAGGACGAGGACGCCGTAGGCGGCCCCGACCGAGAGCAGGTTGAGCACGATCGCCTTGACCGGGACGACGATCGAGCGGAACGTGACCAACAGCAACAGGAACGCCAGGCCGAGGACGAAGGCGAAGACGAGCGGCAGCCGCTCGGCGATCAGGTCGCCGAAGTCCTTCGACTGGGCCGCCTGGCCGCCGACGTTCACCTCCGCCCCTTCGACAGCGGCAAACGCGGCCGGGACGAGCTCGTCGCGGATGCCTTCCATCGCCCGGGTCGCGGCGGCGTCGCTGCCGCTGCCGACGGTCGGGATCTGGACCGCGGCGACGCTGCCGTCGCGGCTCGTTTCGACCTCGACATCACCGCTTACCCGCGGGTCGGCTTCGGCGCTGCGGACCAACTCGTCGATCCCGGCCGCGACCGGCCCCGAACCGACGTCCTCGGCCTCGACCACCACGGTCGCCCCGGCGGCTTCGCCTGGGAAGGCAGCAGTGATGCGGTCGTAGGTCTGCACGACGGGGATGTCGCGTGGCAGGTCCTCGGCGCCGCTGACCACCGTGTTCATCGAGAGCGCCGGGATCGCCAGGGCGACCAGCAGACCCGCCGAGAGGACCATCGAGACAACCGGCCGCCGCATCACGCGCTCGACCACTCCGGCCCACAGGGAACGCCCGGCGCGCCGCTCGCGCAGACGGCCGAGGAAGGGCACCCGGCCCAGTTCGACCCTGTCGCCGAGCTTGGAGAGGACCGCGGGCAGGACCGAGAGCGAGGCGAACATGGCCACCGCCACCACGGTCATCGTGCCGACCGCGAAGGAGGTGAAGGTCGGGTCGCCGCTGAGCAGCATCCCGGACATCGCCGCGATCACGGTGAAGCCGGAGACGAGCACGGCCCGCCCCGAGGTCGCCGCGGCGGCCTGCAGCGCCGCCCCGGCCGAACGCCCGGCCCGGCGCTCCTCGCGCTCGCGCCGCATGTAGAACAGGGAGTAGTCGACGCCGACGGCAAGCCCGACCAGGACCACCACCGAGGCGACGTTCGGGTCCATCGGCACCAGCTGGCTCGGCAGCGCCAGCAGGCTGACGGTCGCGATCACGGCGGAGAAGGCGATCAGCAACGGGACCAGAGCCGCGACCAGTGCCCCGAAGGCGAGCAGCAGGATCAACAGCGTGATCGGCAGCGAGGTCGTCTCGGCCTTGGCGAGATCGTCGCTGAACACCTCTTCCAGCGCCTTGCCGGCGCTGGCGCCACCGAACTGCTCGACGCGCACATCGGGGTTGCGGGACTGCACCGCCGCGGTCGCGGCGAGGCTGGCGTCGACCCGTTCTTCTGCCTGCTCCTCGCTGCCGGGGACCTGGAATTCGACCAGGGCCGCGTGGCCGTCGGCGGAGACCTGGCCGCCGGCGGCCACGGGTGAGCTCAGCTGCCTGACCGAGGGCACCGCGGCCAGCTTCCGCGTCGCTTCCTCGACCGCCGCGTCGAAGGCGGGGTCACCATCTCGTAGGTGGTCGCTCTGGATCAGGACCATCTCGTCGTTGGGCGTGAGCCGCGCCTGTTCCAGCGCCAGCTCGGCCCGGCCGGACTCGCCGGAGACCGCTTCGGCGTCGGTCAGGCTCTTGGTCCCGACCGCCCCGCCGATCACCACCGAAGCGACCACGAAAGCGAGCCAGCCGAAGATGGCTAGCTTGCGGTGCGTGGCGCTCCAGCGGGCGGCTCGGGCGGCGATGTTGCTCTTGGCTTGCATCGGGTTCCTCTCGGTCGGTTGGATGAGACCGTCCGAGACTCCCAATGCGCAGGCCCCGTTCCAATGCGGCTGGCAGGCGTCTTCAGCGGGCGGTTGGCCGCCGCCAGGGTGTGGCTAGCCGTACCCCCGAAGCTCCCTGCGTAGAGGACAATCGGCAGGTGCCCACGACCGTCCTGATCGTCGACGACCATCCCAGCTTCCGGGCCAGCGCCCGGCGCATGCTGCAGGCGAGCGGTTTTGCGGTCGTCGGCGAGGCGGCCGACGGCGAGGCGGCGATCGCCGCGGCGAGTGAGCTGGTCCCCGACCTCGTCCTGCTCGACGTGCAGTTGCCCGACATCGACGGCTTCGAGGTCGCCAGGCGGCTCGGGACCGCGGGCGGCGCCCCGGCGATCATCCTCACCTCCAGTCGCGACCGCGCCGATTTCGGCGAGGCGGTTGCCGAGAGCCCCGCCCGCGGCTTCATCGCCAAGGCCGAGCTGAGCGGCGCCACGCTCGGGGCGCTGATCCCATGAGCGCCCTGCGCCGGGCGCTGGCAGGGCTCGGGGTGCTGGCGCTGGTGCTCGGGGTCCTCACCGGCGCGCTGATCGTGGGCAGCGACCACTCGAGCCCGCGGGGGCTGCTGCTGGGACTGATCCTCGGGGCCGGCTGGAGCTTCGCATTCACCGGCCTCTATGCCTGGTACCAGCGCCCCGCCAACAAGACCGGCGCGTTGATGACGGCGATCGGGTTCACCTGGTTCTTCCAGGGCCTGACCGCCTCCAACAACAGCGTCGTCTTCGCGATCGGGATGCTCGGCGCGACCGTCCCCTTCGCGATCCTGCTGCAGCTGCTCGCCAGCTTCCCCTCCGGGCGGATCGAAAGCCGGCTGGCGCTGGCGGCGGTCTGGCTCGGCTACATCGCGACCGTGCCGATGCAGCTGCTCTGGGCGCCGCTCGTCGATCCGACCAAGCAGGGCGACTGCGAGGGCTGCCCGGAGAACCCGATCCTGATCAGCGGCCACGAAGGCCTGGCGGACGCGATCAGCGCCCTGCAGGTGATCGCCGGGGTCACCGCGATCGCGGTCGTGATCGGCGTCGTCTTCTCCCGCTGGCGCCGCAGCTCCCCCGCCCAGCGGCGCGTCCTCACCCCGGTCGTCTTCACCGGCGGAATCGCCTTCGCGATCCTGCTGGTGCAGCTGGTGCTGGGCGAGCTGGGCGTCTCCGAGACGGTCAAGGACGCCTCCTACATCGCCTCGATCACGATCTTCGCCTGCCTGCCGCTGGCCTTCCTCGCCGGGCTCCTGCGCTCGCGGATCGGCCGTGCAGAGGAAGTCAGCTCGGCCCTCAGCGCCGAGAACGCGCAGCTGAACGCCGAGCTCGAGGCCAAGGTCGAAGAGCTGCGTGCCTCCCGCCACCGCATCGTCGAAGCCGGCTACGCCGAGCGGCGCCGGGTGGAGCGCAACCTCCACGACGGCGCCCAGCAGCGGCTGATGGCGCTGACCATGAACCTGCGCCTCGCCCGCGAGAAGCTCGACTCCGACCCCGCACTGGCGGCCGAGCTGCTCGACGAGGCGATGGAGGAGCTGGGGGCCGCGACCGCGGAGCTGCGCGAGCTGGCCCGCGGCATCCACCCGGTCCTGCTCTCCGAACGGGGGCTGCGGGCGGCGCTCGGCGGGCTCGCCGACCGCTCTCCCGTGCCGGTTCAGATCCTCGAGACGCCGGCCGAGCGGCTGCCGGAGGCGGTCGAGATGGCGGCCTATTTCGTGGTCGCGGAGGCGCTCACCAACGTTGCCCGCTATGCCGACGCCGCGGAGGCGACCGTGCGGGTGGCGCGCAACAACGGTGTCGTCGAGGTCGAGGTCAGCGACGACGGCGGCGGCGGCGCCGACCCCGCCGCGGGAACCGGGCTGCGTGGGCTCGAGGACCGGGTCGCGGCGCTGGACGGAAGCTTCGAGGTCGACAGCCGCGCCGGCGCGGGCACGACGGTGGCGGCGAGGATCCCGTGCGAGTAGTCGTGGCCGACGACTCGACCCTGCTGCGCGAGGGCATCGTGCGATTGCT
>JBFXEM010000293.1:0-3803 GCA_050180135.1 Solirubrobacterales bacterium
TGGAGGTGGCGTTGGCGGCGTTGGCGGAGATCCTCAGGGCCGAGGGCCAATAACCTTGCCCGCCCGCGGCGGACGCGGGAGCGAGAGAGCGAGATTTCCGGTGACCATGAGCGCGAACGAGCGAAAGCAGAGCACGCGGGCGAAATTGTGATGTTCGGAAGGATTGACCACATCGGAGTCGCCGTCGAGGACATCGACGCGGCCCTGGCGCTCTACGAGGCCAGCTTCGAGATGCCGCTCGTCCACCGCGAGACGGTCACCTCCCAGGGCGTCGAGGCGGTCCTGCTCGACGTCGGCGACGGCCACGTCGAGCTGTTGGCACCGCTCGGCCCCGACACGCCGGTCGGCAAATTCATGGCCCGCAACGGCGAGGGCCTGCACCACGTCGCCTACGCCGTCGAGGACATCGACGCCGAGCTCGAGCGCCTGATCGCCGCCGGCGTCAAGGCGATCGACACGACGCCGCGGGTCGGCATCCGCGAAAGCCGCGTCGCCTTCCTTCACCCCCGCTTCACCGGTGGGGTCCTGACCGAGATCGTCGAACCCGCGGGAGGACACTGATGGCCGAGGCACAGCGAGTCGAGATCGGATTCGAGGGGGGCCAGGTCGTTTCCGCCCGCCTCTCCGAAGACGACCTCAAGGACCTGCGCAAGCAGCTCGACAAGGGCGGCTGGCACGACCTCCACACGGAGGACGGCGTGCTCTCCGTCTATCTCGGGAAGGTCGCCTTCCTGCGGATCGCCTCCGGCGCCAGCCGGGTCGGCTTCGGCAGCGTCGAGTGATGCGCCCGCGCCTGCTGCTCGGCGCCGCCGGCGCGGCGGTCCTGGGCGCGGCGCTGTGGTGGCGCAAGAACCCATCGGCCTGCCCCTACGGGCAGCGCTTCTGGGTCGAAGCCCCCCACCCGCTCATCACCCGCGAGCGGCTGCGTGAGGTGCTGGCTCCGGCACCCGGCGAGCGCCTGCTGGAGATCGGCGTCGGCACCGGCTACTACAGCCTCGATCTGGCGGAGTGGGTCGGCCCCGACGGCACGCTGGAGCTCTTCGACCTCCAGCAGGAGTTCCTCGACCACGTGCTGCGCGGCGCGGGCGAGCGCGGCCTCGCCAACCTCGTCCCGACTCAGGGCGACGCCACCGCGCTGCCCTACGAGGACGCCTCGGTCGACGCCGTCGTCCTCACCGCGGTGCTGGGGGAGATCCCCGACTCGGCCGCGGCCCTGCGGGAGATCCGGCGCGTGCTCAAGCCCGGTGGCCGCCTCGTCGTCGGCGAGCTGTTCGGCGACCCGCACTTCACGACCCGTGCCAGCCTGCAGCGGCTCGGCGCCGAGGCCGGCCTGCGCTTCAGCGGCTTCTCCGGCAACTGGTTCGGCTACTTTGCCCGGCTGACCCCGACCTGAGGCGACCTGCGGCTAGGACGGCTTCGGCGCGTAGCGGTTGTGGAACATCAGGACGTTGCCGTCCGGGTCGCTGAAGAAGGCCATGTGGCAGACGCCGCTGTCGAGCGTCTCGCCCTGGAAGGCGACGCCTTTGGACTCGAGCTCGGCCCGGGCCGCCTCGACGTCGTCGACGTGGAGGGCGATCGGGTGGCGGCGGGGTGAGAACTCCTGGCCAACCGAAGCCGCGTCCATCACCTGCAGGGTGAGGTTGCCGGCCTCGTACTCGCCGGCGGGGATTTTTTCGTAGTCGACCGAGTGCTCGAGGCCGAGCAGCCCGCCGTAGAACTCCTGCGCTGCCGGGTAGTCCTTGACGAAGACGGTGATGAAGTCGACGCCGGTTACGGAAACGCTCATTCGCTGGCCCCCTGTTGGTAGCTGACCAGCCGAATCTAGCCGCTCGGCAGTGGGCGAACTAGGATCGTCGGATGGAGGAGCTCGGCGCGAAGCTGCGGGCCGCCCTGGAGCCGTCGTTGCGGCCGGGGGAGGAGCTGCGCGGCGCCTGCGTCGCCACCCAGGTTGGCGTCTTCAAGGGCAGGCAGGTGGCGATCGGGGTCACCGCGACCCGCCTGCTGGTCCAGGGGATGAATCGCAAGTTCGCTCCGGACGGGGCGCCGCTCTCGCTGCCCCCCGAGCGGCTTGCCTCGGCCAAGTCGGAGGGAGCCGGGGGTGGCTGGTGGACGCTCAGCGCCGCGATCATGGACGGTGCCGCCGTCACCCTGAAGCTGCGTACGACCGACGGCGAGAAGCTGAAGCTGATGATGATGCGGGCGAGCGGGCCGTTCGCCGCGCTAGGTGGGGGCGAGGAGCAGCGCCAGGGCCTGGATGCGCTGGCCGAGTGGTTCGCCGCCGCCGCGCCTGACGGCTAGGGGTTCGCGCTCGGCTCAGGCGGCGCGGGCGACGTAGATCGCCTTGTAGTGAGCGTCTTCGTCGAGCGGCTGGTGCAGCGGCTCGTCGTCGGCGAAGCCGTAGACGTCGAGGCATTCGAGGCCGGCCCGCTCGAGGGCCGCCAATATCTCGGCTTCGGGGAAGTGGCGCTCGCGGTGCAGCTCGGGCGCGATCGCCGTCCCCGTCGGGGCGTCGATCGGCTCGGCCTCGAAGCTCGCTTCCCGGATCGTGCCGGGGGGCGCGTCGGGGCGAGAGCGTCCGCGCCAGATCAGCCGCCAGCCGTCGCGCTCGAAGACGACGTCCTCGGCGAAGAAGCCGCTGTAGGCGACCGTCGTGTTGGCGTCGAACAGCAGCAGGCCGCCGGGGGCGAGGTTGGCGCGCATGCCGGTCAGTGCCGCCTCCAACTCCTCCCCGCTGAGCATGTAGTTCACCGGGTCGTTGAGCGCCCAGACCAGCTCGAACTCCCCGAAGACGGGCAGGTCGCGCATGTCGGCGACGTCCAGCTCGACTTCGCCTTCGCCGCGCTCGCGGGCGCGCTCCAGCATCGCCGCCGAAACGTCGCAGCCGTGGATGCTCCAGCCGCGCCTCAGCATCGGCCCGAATGCCTTGCCCGACCCGCAGCCGACGTCGAGCAGCCGGCCCTTGCGCAGTCCACGCGCTTCCAGCGCCGGCAGCAGCAGGCCGAACCACATCTCGTAGTCGTTTTGGTGGGTGAAGGAGTCGTACACGGGCGCCATCGCCTCGTAGGCGATCTCAGCCCAGCGTGGCCGCCCTCCCCCTGCGGTCTTGGACTCCACGACGCAAAGACCGGGGAATAGTGGAAATGGTTACAGCGTTTTCTTGCCCCTGGGGGGCTATGGGCGATGTAAGTTCGTTTGATCAGCACTCCACAGGTACATCAGGCTGGGAAGGACGCTGGGAGCGACGATGGCTGGGAGTGGGGGGAGGCACACAGGGTCTGCCTTCGCATGGCTTACCGCTATGCCAGCAATCCGAGCGAAGCCGAAGACATAGCCCAGGATGCGCTGCTTCGCGCTTGGCGCCGGCGCTCGACCCTGCGCGAGCCCGAGCGGCGCAAGCAGTGGCTGGCGACGATCGTCCGCAATGAGGCCTTTCGCCAGCACGCCCGCGTTCGCCCCGACCCGACCGAACTGGTCGAGACCGAGGGCGCCGAGGACGCCCGCGTGATCGCCGCGGTCGAGCTGGCGGATCTGCGGGCGGCGCTCGGCCGACTCAGCGAGAAGGACCGCGACCTGCTTGAGATGCGCTACCAGGACGACCTCACCCAGGGCGCGATCGCGCGCAAGCTGGGGATTCCCGAAGGGACGGTCAAGGTGCGGTTGCACCGGGCGCGGAACAAGCTGCGACGGGTTTATGTGCCGCGGTAGGGGGCGGCGTTGTTCGGGGGGTTGGGAGAGAGGGGTTGGGGGTCTCTCGTGCTCGCTGGATTTTTCGCCCGGATAACTGGATAGCTCTCAGGGACGGA
>JBFXEM010000294.1:0-3793 GCA_050180135.1 Solirubrobacterales bacterium
CGAGCCGCCCATCCCGCAGATCATCAGCCCCGCCGAATCGGCCGCCTGGAGGCGCGCCGATTCCACCCGCCAGAGGGCGTCGCGGAGCTGGTCTGGGATGCCGAGGACGTCGTCGATCATGAAATCTGGGCCGGGACTCTGCCACCTCGGCCGACAACCGCGTCGACGAGCGTGGCTCCGGCCTCAACGTTAACGCCGTCAGCCAGGATCGAGCCGCTGACGCTGGCGCCTGCAGCGATCGTGCAGCCGTCGAGCAGGACCGACTCCCGCACCGTGGCACCGGCTTCCACCCTGCAGCCGGACCCGATCACCGCCCGCGGACCGACCGTGGCCCCGGCCGCCACCTCCGCCCCGGGACCGACCAGGAGGCCAGGGGCGGTCGGCCGGACCTCGGTCGCCACCCGCCCCTCGAGGATGTCCCAGGTCGCCTCCAGATAGCGCTCCGGGGTGCCGATGTCCATCCAGTAGCCGTCCAGGCGCAGCCCGCCGAGGCCGTCGCCGATCAAGCGGGGAAATACCTCACGCTCGATCGACACCTCCCGCCCGGGCGGGATCAGGTCGAGGACCGAGCGCTCCAGCACGTAGGCGCCGGCGTTGATCTCCCCCGGAACGGCCTCACCGCTCTTTTCGAGGAAGTCGACGACGGCGCCCCCCTCGTCGCAGCTGACGAGACCGTAGGCGGAAGAGTCCTCGACCGGGTAGAGGGCGAGGGTGGCGCGACTGCCGCGATCCCGGTGTGCTCCCAGAAGGGCGCTGAGGTCGAGGTCGGTGAGGACGTCGCCGTTGAGGGCGAGGAAGCGGTCGTCGAGGCGCTCGCCGAGCGAGTCGGCGGCGAAGCGGATCGCGCCGGCGGTGCCGCGTCGCTCGGGCTCGACCACGTAGCTGAGCCGGACCCCGGCATGTTCCCCGTCCCCCAGCGCCTCGCGCAGGACGTCGGGCAGGAAGCCGCAGGCGAGCACCGCCTCGGTGACGCCGTGGGAGGCGAGCCACTCGAGCATGTAGGCGAGGAACGGGCGGTCGACCAGGGTCAGCGCCGGCTTCGGGACGTCGTCGGTCAGCGGCCGCAGCCGCGTGCCTTCGCCGCCGACTAGGACGATCGCCTGCATCTACTCGGTCGCGGCGGCTGCCGGCGAGGCCTGGGCGGTGCCGATGCCCTCGTACTCGAACCCGGCATCTCGCAGCGCCTTGGCGTCGAGGAAGTTGCGGCCGTCGACCAGCAGCGGCCGCGCCATCCGCGCCGCCGCCTCCGTCCAGTCGAGCTCGCCGAACTCGCTCCACTCGGTGACGAGGACGGCGGCGTCGGCGCCCTCCAGCGCCCCCAGCGCCGAGTCGGCCATCGCGACCGCGCCGAGCAGGTCACCGGCGCGCTCGGCGGCGACCGGGTCGTAAGCGACGACCTCGGCTCCCTCGCCCTGCAGGCGCGCCGCCAGAACCAGGCTCGACGCCTCGCGCATGTCGTCGGTGTCGGGCTTGAAGGCGAGACCGAGCAGGGCGATGCGCTTGCCCAGCAGCGGCCCGAGGTGCTTCTCGAGCTTGCTGACGACGCGGCGCTTCTGCAGCTCGTTGACCTCGATCACGGCGTTGAGCAGCTGGAAGTGGTACCCGGTGTTTCCGGCCAGCATCTTCAGCGCCTTCACGTCCTTGGGGAAGCAGCTGCCCCCGTAGCCGATCCCGGCCCGCAGGAAGGAGGAGCCGATCCTGCTGTCGAGCCCCATCCCGGCGGCGACCTCGCCGACGTCGGCGCCGACCTCCTCGCAGACGTTGGCGATCTCGTTGATGAAGGAGATCTTGGTCGCCAGGAAGGCGTTGGAGGCGAGCTTGATCATCTCGGCGCTGGCCACGTCGGTGCGCAGGATCTCACCGCCGAGTGGCTCGTAGAGCGCGGCGACGGCCGCGGCCGCCTCCTCGTCGCCGGGATCCGCACCGATCACGACCCGGTCGGGGTGCATGAAGTCGGCGACCGCCGAGCCCTCCTTGAGGAACTCGGGACAGGAAACGTAGGAGAGGCCGGGCACGTCGCGGCGGATCGCCTGCCCGGTCCCGGCCGGGACGGTGCTCTTCATCACCAATACGTGCTCGCCGTCGGCGGGCAGGCTCTCGACCACCGCGCGAACCCGCGAGAGGTCCGCGTCGCCGGAGTAGGTAGGCGGCGTGTCGACGCAGACGAAGAGCAGCCGCGCCCGCTCCAGCAGCACGTCCATCTCGGTCGTGAAGGTGATCCGCTCGGCGTTGCGGCGCAGCATCTCCTCCAGGCCGGGCTCGTGGATCGTCGTCTCGCCGCGGGAGAGCGAGGCGACCTTCTCGGGCAGGATGTCGCGGGCGACGACCTCGTGCCCGAGCTCGGCGAAGCAGACGGCGGTCACCAGACCGACCCAGCCCACCCCGATCACGCCCACCGGCTCGGATTGCGTACTCATCCTCTGCCGCCACCTTTCTTCGGCTTCTTCTTCGGGATCATGACCGCCGCGGAGCGGGCCATTCCGACCATCTGGTCGTTGCTCAGGCTCTCCAACAGGTCGTTCGAGATCCAGTAGGTGTTGTCACCGCGGTGCCAAGCGATCAACTTGATCAGGCCTCCGTCGGTGAAGAATTCGTACTCACGCCCGTTGATCTCCTGGATTTCGGCCGGATCGTCGAGGATCGGGGGATCCGACCAGCCACGGATGCCCTGGACGCCGAAGTAGTGGGTGCCGTCGGAGGCTTCCATGACCAGGACCATCCGGTAGGCCTCGTGGCGCGGGGCGTCTTTGTCGAGACCCTCGCGGATCGAGTAGACACGTGGGTCGGAGATCTTTTCGTAGGGGTTGCTTTCAACGTAGTAGGCGCCGGCGGGCAAGCGGGTTGGGTAGTAGATCGGGAACTGTCCGTGGACACGGCGGGCGGCGATCTTCGCCTCCATTTCACCCGCTTCGCGGGCCGGGACGAGGTCGTCGGAGCCAGTCGGGGGAGTCTCCACCAGCGGCTTGTCCTTCTTCTTCTTGTTGTTCTTCTTCTTCTTTCCCTGGTTTTTCTTCTTGCCCTTCTTCTCCTTGGCCCGTTCGCTTTCTTCCGCGCTCTGGCGGTTCTCGCCGCCGTCCGCGGTCGGCTTCACGCCGAGGAATTCGTTGACCGCTTCGTTGATCGCCGACTGCGAGGCGTAGACGTAGCTCGGCCCGAGTTCGGCCGGGAAGTGGACCTCGTTGATCGTCGCCCCCCGCGCCTCGATCAGCAGCTTCAGCACGTCGAGCAGTTCCTTGCCCTCGCTGATGTCCGAGGTCGTGTATTCGGTGAAGACGTCGACCAGGCTGTTGTCGTTGAAGATCACGCTCTCGGCCAGTTCGTTGGGCGAGATCTGCTGGCGGGCGAAGCCGAGGAAGTCCTGCTGGCGGGCCGAGCGGACGATGTCGGTGTCGGTGTGGCGGTAGCGCACGTAATCGAGCGCCTGCTTGCCGCACATCAGCTGGTAGCCCGGCTGGACGTCGATTTCGGCGTACTGTTCGGAGGGCGGCACGCCTTCGTTGGAGTGGTAGTAGCGTCGATCGACGTCGGTGAACACGCAGCCGAGCGCGTAGACGGCCTGGGCGAAGCCGAGGAAGTCGATGTTGATCACGTGGTTGATCGGCAGCCCGGTCAGCTGCTTGACGACTTCCGCGGTCCCTTTGGTGCCACCGTAGAAATAGGCTTCGTTGAACTTGCCGGTGAACGTGCCGCCTTCCTCGGTCGGGATTTCGACCTTGAGGTCGCGTGGGATCGAGAGCATCGAGATCAGCCCCTTCTCGGGATCGACGCGAATCAGGATCGTCGTGTCCGAGCG
>JBFXEM010000295.1:0-3793 GCA_050180135.1 Solirubrobacterales bacterium
GACGGCAAGAAGACCGCGATCCTCGAAAAGGCCCAGGAAACGAAATCCGAGGCCTCCGAGATGGCGGACACCTACCTCGGCGAGGACTCCGATGGGCTCGACGGCCTGGAGTTCATGACGATGGCAGAGGCCGGCGAGGTCGGCCACTGGGCGATCCTCGGCAAGCTCAACGAGGAGGCCGGCGAGAGCGAGATCGCCGAGCTGGTGGAGTGGGCGCTGCCGATCCAGGAACGGCACTTCAGCGACGTCAAGGAGAGCTCGCTGGCGCTGGCCAGCGAGGAGGACCCCGATTCCTGAACGCGTTGACGCCCCGCCGGATCTGGTTCGTCGACGGCGTCGAGCTGCGCGAAAAGCGGCCGTCCGGGCGCGATCAGGAACAACCGCACTTGGGCCCGGGTAACCGGGCTCGAGGAAGAACCGATCCCGAGAGGAGAGCCATGCCCCCGCGCGGAGTGAAGAAAGGCAGCAAGCGCGACCGTCAGTACGAGCACATCAAAGAGAGCGAGAAGAAGGCGGGCCGCTCGACCAAACGGGCCGAGGAGATCGCCGCCCGAGCCGTGAACAAGGAAAAGGCACGCTCGGGCGAGTCGAAGAGCGCCTCGCACGGCTCGACGAGTGGACGATCGGCTTCCAGCCGCGGCGGCAAACAGTCGGGAAAAGGGCCAGGCGGACGCACCCGCGAACAGCTCTACAACGACGCCAAGAAGCTCGGCATCGAGGGTCGCTCGAAGATGAGCAAGAAAGAACTGCAGCACGCGGTGGCCGGAGCGAGCTGACCGGTGGTGCGGCGAGCGCGGATCGGTTCGCACTCAGAATCACCTCAGCTTGATCGCCGTCCTCGCCGATACGCACATGCCGAAGGGCAGCCGCCGGCTGCCGCAGCGCTGCGTCGAGCTGATCGGTGCGGCCGAGGCGGTGATCCACGCCGGCGACTTCTTCGGCGCCGAGGTACTGGCGCAGCTGCGCGGGCTCTGCCGGGTGGTCCTCGCCGTGCACGGCAACGTCGACGAGCCGGCGCTGAGACAGGAACTGCCGGAGGAGCTGGAGGTGGAGATCGGCGGCCGGACCTTGGCGATCGTCCACGACGCGGGCCAAGTCAAAGGCCGGCTTGCACGCCTGCGCCGTCGCTTCCCCGCGGCCGACGCCGTCGTCTTCGGCCACAGCCATCTCCCCCTCCACGAGCAGGACGGCGGGTTTCAGATCTTCAAATCCCGGCAGCCCCACGGAGCGGCGCCGGGCGCCGCGACCTTCGATGGGATTGCTCGACGCCAGGGGCGGGCAGCTGACCTTCGAGCACGTCTGGCTCTAGGCACCGTTGTTTGCCCGCGGGCCCGGCTCGAGGAGACTCGGACCGGAGTTGGCGGATCCGGGCCGCCGGCCGCGTGAAGGGCGGCCAAAGCGGGTAGCGGGAAGGCAATCAAGCCTCCAGGGACGCCGAAGCGCGCGTCACAGGCAGCTCAACCACGAGACGCGGAGGCGAAATGAAGGCGCTCACCTTTCACGGCAACGAAGACGTCCGCGTCGACGAGGTTCCCGATCCCTCGATTCAGGACCCGTCCGACGCGATCGTGCGGATCACCTCGACCGCGATCTGCGGCTCGGACCTGCACCTCTACGCGGTCCTCGGCATGTTCATCGACGAGGGCGACATCCTCGGCCACGAGCCGATGGGGATCGTCGAGGAGGTCGGCCCGGAGGTGACCCACATCGCCGCCGGCGACCGCGTGGTGATCCCCTTCAACATCTCCTGCGGGCACTGCTGGATGTGCGAGCGCAAGTTCTTCGCCCAGTGCGAGACGACCCAGAACCGCGAGCAGGAAAAGGGCGCCTCGCTGTTCGGCTACACGAAACTCTACGGCCAGGTGCCCGGCGGGCAGGCGGAGTTCCTGCGCGTCCCGCAGGCGCAGTTTGGCCCGATCAAAGTGCCCGAGAGCGGCGCCCCGGACGAGCGCTACCTGTTCCTCTCCGACGTGCTGCCGACGGCCTGGCAGGCGGTCGACTACGCGGCCATCCCCGACGGCGGCTCGGTTGCCGTCTTCGGCCTCGGGCCGATCGGACAGATGAGCGCCCGGATCGCCCGCCACCACGGCGCCGGCAGGGTCTTCGGGATCGACGATGTGCCCGAGCGCCTGCAGATGGCGGCCCGGCACGGGATCGAGGTTCTCGACGAGAATCAGCACGAGGACATCCCGGCGGCGCTGCGCGAGCTGACCGACGGGCGCGGGCCCGACAGCACGATCGACGCCGTCGGCATGGAGGCCCACGGCGCGCCCGCTGCCGAGGCGCTGCAGAAGGCCACGAGGTTCCTGCCCGACACGATTGCCGCGAAGCTGACCGAAAAGGCCGCGGTCGACCGCCTCTCAGCGCTGCTCGGCTGCATCGACAGCGTCCGCCGCGGCGGCACGGTCTCGATCTCCGGCGTCTACGGCGGCCAGCTCGACCCGCTGCCGCTGATGCAGATCTTCGACAAGGGGCTGCAGCTGCGCATGGGCCAAGCCCACGTGCGCCAGTGGACGGACGAGATCCTGCCGCTGCTCGACGAGGAGGCCGGCGACCCGCTCGGAGTCGAAGACCTGACCACCCACCAGTGGCCATTGGAGAAGGCCCCCGAGGCGTACTCGATGTTTCAAAAAAAGGAAGACGGCGCGATCAAGGTCGTGCTGAAGCCATGAACCAAGGAGGAACACAACCATGATCGGAGCTCTGATCCTGGGATTGATCGCGGGCGCGCTCGGCAGGGCGGTAGTCCCTAACGACGCCTTCGAGGGCATGCGCGGGCCGCGTTCGTGGCTGGTTTCGATCGTTCTCGGCCTGGTCGGGGCGGCGCTCGGCTGGGCGATCTTCACCGCCGGGCTCGGAATCGGCGACGACGACATGTTCGACCTGGGCGGGCTGCTCAGTGCCCTGATCGGCGTCGTCATCGTGCTGCTGTTGGCGAACCTGCTGCTCAAGCGCGGCGGCGGCCACACGGCGGCCCCGCGGCGGGGCTAAACGGTCGCCGACTAGCTCAGCGGGTCTGGCGGGCGTCCGGCGAGGCGTCCCAGAAGTCATCGACCTTGGTCGCATCGCCGTGGCCCAGCTGGCGCGAGATCGCCCAGATCTCCACCGGCTCAGCGCCGCGATTGCGATGCGACCGGGTCGTGCCGGGCGCGACCCGGATCGCCGACCCCGCCTCGACCTCGACGATGTCCTCGCCGAAGCGCCAGGTCGCGGTCCCGCGGGTGACCAGGTAGATCTCCTCGATCTCGTCGTGGAAATGGCCGGTGCCCTGTTCGAAGTCCGAGTGCGGAGGCACCCGGATCAAGGTCACCGCCAACTGCTCGGCCCCGAGCGCCTCGGTCAGGCGCCGGAACTCCCCCGGCACGTCCGTGCCGGCGTAAGCGTCCGCGACTCGATCGGCTGAAACGACTGCGTATCCGTCTGCCATCGCCTGCCATTTACCCACGGCGAGGGATCTCAGGCAACCAGCGCGCGCACTTCGCGCTCCAGCTTCGCCCGCGCCTTTGCGCTCATCCTGCCGCCGACCGCGGCCTTCGGGCTGATCGTCTCGCCGTCGCGGAAGCGTTCGACAACGCGCGGGTCGACGTAGGAGCGGCGGCAGACCGCCGGGGTGTTGCCGAGCGCCTCGGCGACGCGGGCGATCGCCGCTTTGACCGAGCGCTTGGCCGCGGCTTCGGAGCCCGGCTCCGGCTCACCGGCGAGCTCGACCGCCGCCAGCACGGTCCCGTGCCAGGTGCGGAAGTCCTTGGCCGAGAATCCCTCGCCGATCTTCGCCTGGATGTAGGCGTTGACG
>JBFXEM010000296.1:0-3790 GCA_050180135.1 Solirubrobacterales bacterium
GTAGGCCCGCTCCGAGCTCGACCTCGCCGGCCTGCCCGGCCGAGACGCCGAGTCGGCGCGCGGCGGCTTTGCGCGGCGCCGCCGCCAATCCCTCCAGCGCGTCCAGCAACGCCTCCCGCTTGCGGCTGAGCTGATCGGCGAAGACGAGCGAATCGAGGTCGACCGGCGCCCCCTCGACAGGTGTCGCCTTGCCCTCGGAGGGCGGCAGCAGGATGAGCATCGCGCGGACTCTACGAGGCGCACTCGGCGGCGCCGGTCCCGGCGGCCAGTTCCCGCTCGCCAGCTGCCAGGGCCGAACCACCGGGATTCACGGCCGCCTCGGTCGCCTGCAGGGAGACCTCGGCGCCGCGGGACTTGGCACGGATCGCAACCGCGCCGACGACGGCGCCGGCGAAGGCGATCGCGGCCGAGACAGTCATCGCGCTGCCGAGTGCGTAGACGAAGGCTTCGTTGCCGGCGTCCGCGACGACTCTCGCCTGGGCGCCGCCGAGTCCGGGCAGATTGCCGACCAGCCCGCCGCCGAGCTGCTCGGCGACCGCGTCCCGCTGGGCGGCGCTGATGCCGCTGCCGCCCAGCAGGTCGTCGAGCCGGGAGCCGAGCAGCCCCTGGAAGATCGCCCCGGTGACGGCGATGCCGAGGCTGCCGCCGACCATCCGGAACATCGAGAGCACGCCGGAGGCGATTCCGGCTTTTTGCACCGGCACCGCATTCATCGCGGCGCTGGTCATCGGCGACATCGTCATCGCGATCCCGATGCCGAGCAGTATGAAGCCGGGCAGCAGCTCCGGATAGGTGGAGTCGACCGCGATCCCGCTGAAGGCCAACAGGGAGGCGGAGACCATCAGCAACCCGCCGGCGATCAGCCAGCGCGGCCCGAAGCGGTCGGCGAGCCGGCCCGCAACCGGGGCCAGGCCGACGATCATCAGAGTCGAGGGCAAGAACCTGATGCCCGCCTCCAGCGGCGAGTAGCCGAGGATGTCCTGCATGTAGAGGGCGAGGAAGAAGAAGACCCCCAGGAACGAGAAGCTGATGACCATCGCGACGACGACGGCGCCGAGGAAGTTGCGATCGGAGAGCAGCTCGAACTGGACCATCGGCGCCTTGACCCGGTTCTCGACCCAGACGAAGATCGGCAGCGCCACCGCGGCGGCAACGAGCAAGCCGATTACCCGCGCCGACCCCCAGCCCCAGCTGTTGCCCTCGACCAGGGCCAACACCAGCGCCGTCAGCCCGACGGTGAGTATCGCCACCCCCGGGTAGTCGACCTCATGGCCAACCGAGGTGTCGCGCGACTCGCGCACCGCGTAGATCGTGACCAAGACGGCGGCCACCGCGACCGGGATGTTGAGGTAGAAGATCGCCCGCCAGGAAACGTGCTCGGTGAGGAAGCCGCCGAAAACGGGCCCAACCGCCAGCGCCAGGGCCGAGATCCCGGCCCAGGTGCCCATCGCCTTGCCTCGCTCGTGCGGCGGGAAGGCGTCGGTGATGATCGAGAGCGTGCCCGGCATCATCAGCGCCGCACCGGCACCCTGGACGACGCGGCTGATCACCAGAGCGGTGGCGTTCGGCGCCAGCCCCGCGGTTGCCGAGGAGAGCGCGAAGATGACGACGCCGATCAGGAACATCCGGCGGCGCCCGAAGATGTCTCCGAGCCTGCCGCCGGTAACGAGCAGCACCGCGATCGAGAGCGTGTAGCCGCTGACGGTCCACTCCAGGCCGGCGACCGAGGCGTCGAGGTCCCGCTGGATCGACGGCAGCGCCACGTTGACGACGGTGTTGTCGAGCATCAGCATGAACAACGCGAAGCACATCGCCCCGAGCGTCCACCACTTGCGGTTCTCGTCGGTGATCAGGTGGCTGAAGCGGGTCAACTCGGCGAACCTCTCAGCAGCTCGTAGGTCTTGGCGACGTCCTCCCGCTCCATCAGCGAGTCGACGGCGGCGTCGAGCTTGCGGCGCTGGGCGGCGCTGAGGGTCGAGGCAAAGGACTCGACCCCGGTCTGGCGCACGGTTACGAGGGTCTCGACCAGATCCTTGCCCGCGGCGGTGATCCGGACCTGGCGGGCACGGCGGTCGTCGGGATCCTCGTTCCGCGTCGCCAGGCCCATCTTGACGAGTCCGTCGACGGCCCTGCTCATCGAGGGCACCGAAACGCCGAAGACCTCGGCGAGGTCGCTGACCTGCCAGGCCTCGACCTCCTCACGGCCCAGGCCGCCGAGCTCGAGCAGGGCCTTGCACTGGGTCAACGTCAGCCCAGACTCCTCGATCACCCGCAGCTGGTTGCCGCGGTCGTAGAGGAAGAGATGGCGGATCAGCGCGGTAAGTCGCGCTGCCGTCTCCTTTGCCTCTGGAGCGGTCTCGAGCTTTGCCTCGGCGGCGATCGTCTTCGCGTCGGTGGGTTGCACTCTCGCAATAGTTACACATGCGCAACCATTTCTATAGCGCAATGGTTGTGCGAGTGACGCCTATCGCCGAGGAGTAGGCTGCCGGGGCGAATGGCTGCAGACCCCGCGCGCCTCGACCACAAGCACCTCTGGCACCCGTTCACCCAGCAACAGGGCTGGGGCGAGGAGGTGCCGCTGGTGATCGAGCGCGGCGAGGGCTCCCACCTGATCGACCGGGAGGGGCGCCGCTACCTCGACGGCAACGCCTCGCTGTGGTGCAACGTCCACGGCCACCGCCACCCGCTGATCGACGCGGCGATCCGCGACCAGGTCGACCGCATCTCCCACTCGACGATGCTCGGCCTCTCCCACCCCGGCGCCGCCGAGCTGGCCGCGCGCCTGGTCGCGATCGCGCCGCCCGGGCTCTCGCGCGTCTTCTACTCGGACTCGGGCTCGACCGCGGCCGAGATCGCCTTGAAGATGGCGTTCCAGTACCAGCAGCAGCGGGGCGAGAGCGACCGCAGGACCTTCGTCCGCCTGCGCGACGCCTACCACGGCGACACGCTCGGGTCGGTCTCGGTCGGCGGCATCGACCTCTTCCACGCGACCTACCGGCCGCTGCTGTTCGAGACCCACGCCGCCGAGCCCGGCGACGCCGCTGACATGGAGCGGGTGCTCGCCGCCCACGCCGACGAGGTTGCGGCGGTGATCGTCGAGCCGCTGGTCCAGGGCGCGGCTGGGATGATCGTGCACCCACCCGGCTATCTGCGGGCGGTGCGCGAGCTCTGCGACCGCTTCGGGGTGCTGATGATCGTCGACGAGGTGGCCACCGGGTTCGGCCGCACCGGCACGATGTTCGCCTGCGAACAGGAGGACGTCGCGCCCGACTTCATGTGCCTGGCCAAGGGGATCACCGGCGGCTACCTGCCGCTGGCGGCGACGCTGACCACCGAGCCGGTCTACGAGGGCTTCCTCGGGGCCCCGGAGGAGTACCGCACCTTCTTCCACGGCCACACCTACACCGGCAACGCGCTGGCCTGCGCGGCGGCGCTCGCCAACCTCGACGTCTTCGAGCAGGAGCGGACGATCGAGCGCCTGCAGCCGAAGATCGCCCTGCTGGAAGAGCTGCTGGAGGCGATCGCGGAGCTGCCGGAGGTGACCGAGGTGCGCTCGCGCGGGTTCATGGTCGCGATCGACCTCGGCGACCACGACGCCTCGCTGCGGATCGGCCACCGGGTCACCAACGAGGCGCGCGAGCGCGGCGCGATCATCCGCCCGCTCGGCAACGCGGTCGTGATCGTGCCCCCGCTCTCGATCTCCGAGGACGAGCTGCGCGATCTGATGTCGATCTGCGCCGAATCGATCCAAGCGGCTGTCGCCTCCGCCCCCCAGGCCGAGGCATCCAGC
>JBFXEM010000297.1:0-3745 GCA_050180135.1 Solirubrobacterales bacterium
CTTCCCCGGCGGCTGCCTGCCCTCCGAGGGCCTGATCGCCAACAGCCTCGCCCGCGTGACCAGCATGCGCCAGGTCTGGATCGACGACATCACCGCCCACTACCCGCCGACCCTCGCGACCTGGCGCCAGCGCTTCTTCGACGCCTGGGACAAGCTCCGCGGCCGCGGCTACGACGAGCGCTTCCGCCGCCTCTGGGACTTCTACCTGAGCTCCTCGGAGGCCGGCTTCCGCGAGCGCCGGATCGGCGACGTGCAGGCGCTCTTCGCCAAGCCGAAGTGGCGTTGAGCGCCGCGGCCGGCGAGCGCGAGCCGCTCGTCCTCATCCACGGCCTCGGCGGCACCGGCCGCGTCTGGGACCCGGTGCTGGAGCCGCTGGCCGGCGAGCGCGAGGTGCTCGTGTTGGAGATGCCCGGCTTCGGCGCCGCACCGCCGCTCCCCGATGCGATCGAGCCGACCGCCGCCAACCTCGCCGCGGCGCTGCGCGAGCGCTGCCTCGAGCTCGGCGTCGAGCGCCCGCACGTCGCCGGCAACTCGCTCGGCGGCTGGGTGGCGCTGGAAATGGGCCGCGCTGGCTGGGCCGCCTCGGTCACCACGCTCTCGCCCGCCGGCCTCTGGCGCGCGCCGCTGGGCGAACGCACGGGCGACACCCGCCGCCTGGCGCGGCGCTTGCGCCCGCTCGTCTCGGCCGGCCTCTGGCTGGCGCCGGTCCGCCGCCGCGCCCTGGCGACCTTCGCCGCCCGCCCCGAGCGCATCCCCCGCGCCGCCGGCCGCGAGCTGGTGCTGGGCTGGATCGACGCCAGCGGCTACGACGGCGCCAACCGGGCGATGCGCTCGCACGTCTTCGACCCGGCCGGATACCCGCCGGAGGTGCCGGTGACGATCGCCTGGGGTGAGCGCGACCACCTCGTCGGCCCGCCCAAGCCCGAGCGCCGCCCCGCCGGCGCCCGCTTCCTCGTCCTCCCGGGGGTCGGCCACACGCCGATGTGGGACGACCCGCAGCTCGTTGCCAATACGCTGCTGGAAGGCAGTCGAACCAAGGAGAGGCAACATTGATCGTCGAGAGAACCGAGAACCCGATGTGGCTGTCCAACGCCTATCTGGTCGCTGACCGCGAGCGCGGCACCGGCGTCCTGATCGACGGCAACGACGACCTCGACCCGCTGCTCGAGCAGGCCGAGCGCGAGGGCATCGAGATCAGCCACATCCTCGTCACCCACCCCCACCCCGACCACGTCGCCGGCCTCGCCGAGGCGCGCGCCAAGCTCGGCAACCCGCCGCTGGTCGCCCATGCCGACACCGCCGCCGAGCTCGACGAGGAGGTCGAGGTGATCCTCGCCGACGGCGAGAAGCTCGACGCCAGCGGGATCGAGATCGAGGCGATCTACACGCCCGGCCACGCCGCCGGCCACCTCGCCTTCCTCGTCGACGGCAGCGACGTCTTCACCGCCGACGTCCTCTTCAAGGGCACCGTCGGCGGCACCATGGCGCCCGGCGCCAGCGGCTTCGACGACCTCCAGGCTTCGGTCCTGCGGCTGCTGGAGCTGCCGCCGGAGACCGTCGTCCATCCCGGCCACAAAGAGCCGACGACGATCGGCGCGGAGCTGGCCGAGAACCCGTTCGTGCGGATCTGGCGCGGGATCGACTCGACCGGCGAGGAGGAAGTGACGGTCTGGGACCGGCCCGCGACCCTGAAGCTGTGGGCGCCCGACTACGACGGTGGCAACAAGGCCTGGATCGTCTTCGGCGACTCCGGCGAAGAAGCGATCGTCGGCGGCTCCCAGGTCGTCCGCGACCTCTAGGGGCTTCGCCCCACTCGCGAACGAAGCGAGGCCCCGCCGGAGCGGGGCCTCGTGGGTGCTGCGGGAGAGACGGGGCGGGGTTAGCGGATGACGGCCTCCATCAGGATCCAGCAGCCGTTGGCATCGGTGGCGCCCTTGAAGGCTCCGCCGCGCTGCAGGGCGGGGGTGAAGAGCAGGGTGTTGTGACCGCCCGAGGAGCAGCGGACCAGCGAGGCGATGTTGCCGCGCAGGGCGAGCTGCTGGCCCTTCTTGACGGGGATGTCGACCGCGAAGGACTCGACCTTGTAGCGGCCGGCTTCCTCGTTGGCTTCGGTCTGGCCGGCGAAGGACAGTTTCGGGCCGGTGTAGGTGACCTTGGCCTTGGTGTCGCCGAGCGTGGTCGAGGCCGAGTGCTTGACGGTCGCGATCTGCGGCCGGAAGCTGCCGGCGTCGGCGGCGATGATGCGGATGCGCTTGATCGTGCCGGTCTTCGGCGCGAGCTCGCCGCCGTCGGGGCGACCGTAGGCTTCGTTCTGCACCATCGTGCAGGGGGTCAGGCTCATCGGCACGCACTCGATGCCGGGCGAGCCGTTGGACGGCTGCACGGTCGGGTTCAGCTGGGCGCCGAACTTGACCGGGGCCGCGGCCATGCCGGTGGCGGGGACGACCATCGCGGCGACGAGCGCGGCGAAGGCGGCGATGAAGCCGATGCGACGGGCGAGCTTGGTGGTGAGGTTCGTGCGGGTCATCGGGGTTCTCCTTGGTTCGAGTTGGTTGGCGTTTGTGCCGTGGACCAACCTTCGCCCGGAACGAACCGCGCTCCCAGGGACCCCAGGGGTGAACCTGCTCACCCCTTCCGAGATTCGTGCCCCTAGAGGGGCCTCAAACTCGGGAGTGCGCTCAGGCGGCGGCTGCGCTCAGCGCGGCGGCAGCACGCGGAAGGCGTAGCGGTTGCCCGCCTTGCGGCTGAAGACGCTCTCGGCGAGGCCGGAGGCATCGACGGCGCGGGCGTAGACGACGTAACGGCCCGGCGCCAGCTGCTTCTTCAGCTTGAAGCTCCACTTCGCCTTGCCCTTGACGGCGAGCCAGCGCTGCGGGCAGCGCTTCTTGCCTTTCGGGCCCTGCGCCTTCACGCGCTTGAACTTCGCCTTGGCGCTCTTCATCACCCAGCAGGCGGGTGCCGCCTTCTTGGCGGAGACCTTGGCCCCGCCTTTGATCACCCGCGCCACCGCGAGCTGCACCGTGATCGCCGCGCCCTCGGGATCGCTCGCCGTCCCCGAGAACCCCTGCAGCTTCGGCGCCTCGACCTTCTTCGGCACCTTCTTCATCCGCGCGTGCGGGGCCTGGTTGACGGGCGGGAAGCGCCAGGGGTCGCCGTAGCGGGTGATCACGACTTCGGTGTTGTTGTTGCCGATGTAGGCGCGGCTGACGATCACGAGACCTTCCTGGGCGTCGAGCGTGGCGTCCCCGAAGTACTCGCCGAACGGGGCCGTTTCGCCCTTCAGCACGATGCCGCCGCTGCCGAAGGCCGGGTCGAGGGTGCCTTCCGGCGTCAGCCGCAGCGCCGCGACCCCGTTGTTGCTCGGGGGAATGTCGTAGCCGCCGGCGAGGACCAGCCGGCCGCTCCCGGCTACCTCGGCCACCTCGGCGGCGCCGCCGCCCCCGACCGGCGAGGTGAAGATCCCGCCGACGCCGAACGACGGGTCGAGATCGCCGCTGTCGAGGTAGCGGACGGCGGCGAACTTCGCCTGGAGTTTGGCTGGCGCGCCGACTTCGTCGAAGGAGTAGCCGGAGGCGACCATGCGCCCGTCGGCGAGCAGGGCGACGTCGGTGACCCGGCCCGGCGAGGTCACCCCGCCCGGGATCGGGATCGGCGTTTCGACCACGCCGTCGCCGCCGAAGGTGTTGTCCGGGGCGCCGCTCGGCAGCAGCCGCACCAGCACGAACCCTTTGCCGGCGCCGGCAGC